>NZ_FPBY01000082.1 GCF_900116755.1 Clostridium sp. DSM 8431 | reverse complement strand
TCGGAAAATTAAGTCCAAAAGATTGTTATTCAACAATCTTTTGGGCTTTTTATGTTATACTTAATTTATTAAATAATAAGGGTGATTAGAGTGATGAAAAAGCAAGAAACACTAATTTTAAGTGAATATACAGGAATTTATGATTTGGTTATTCCCTAAGAAGTATTGGTAAGGTGATAAAGCCCAAAAGTCTACTTATAACAGACAGTCTTTTTAGTTATAAGATATTATCATCCTTTTGTAAAATAAGCCATATAGCTATTCCTAAAGGACTTCATAGCTTTAAAGCAAACTACTTAGTTCTTTTTAAATTTATATTTTCAAAAATTACCGAAAAACCAATAAATATAAAAGGAGAACATCCTTATTTAAGTACGAACTTTAAGGGACGTTCACCTATATTTGAATAGCTAGTTTTATTTATCACTTTATTTAAAAATACAGCCTTTTAGTATATTGGAATTGTTCCTGAATTAGCTAAGGATACACCAAAAAGAAAAACAAAAACTGTCATAAGCGTTAATAATATAGCCATAATAACAGCAATAATTACTGGTATTATAGAAGTTCCACCATTTACACGTAGTTTTCTCATCATTGATTCATAATCTAAATTTCTACTAGAAAGTGATTTTATAGATTTTATTTTTTTATCTGTATGCTTCATATAAAGCTGATTTCCAAATAAACCGCAGCCTATAGTTATACCTAAAGAAAGTATAGAGGTAACGCCTCTATTAAGAAGTGAAGAGCCTAATATCTCCACTGTAAGAATTATTGCAACTATTGAATACATTTTTCTATACCAGAACCAATAAAAGCCACATAAAAATGAGCACCAGTTCCATGATATGAAATTATGGTTTTCTTGGTAAGCATCCCACTTTTCTAAGTAGTAATCAGCTTTCTTTTCACCAAAAAAAGCAACTAATTCAGATGGTGTTATTTCATTGTTATTATTAAAAAAGTTATTGTTAAAGTAATCATTTGAATTCCTATTAATATTAGGTTCTTCATTAGAATCATAATTATTTTTATTTAAATTTGAAGGACATTCAGGATTAATACATTTATTATTTTCATCTAGTTCATGTCCGCAGTGTCTACAATACATTGTATTTTCCCCCTTTTATAAGTGATTCAATGATAATTATATAATAAATAGGTATCAATTTGTATAAGATTCTAAATAAAATCATTATCGATAGTTATTACACAATCATATTGAGGATAAATTTTTTGGATAGAAGTAATTATTTCTCTTTCTAGATCATCAAAACTCATAATCTTTTTTAACTTCTCAGAATCAACGACTACATGGAAAAACATAGTTTGCTTTTGCTCTTCGTTACTAATTCTAAAGTCATGAATAGATTTTATTAGTGGGTTATAAGTTATAATTTTCTGTACTTCGTCATAAACCTCTCTAATTTCTTCATCTACTATATATATAGGATCCATATGGATAACAAGATATATATTTAATTTTTTTGAGATTTCTCTTTCAGCAGTATCTATAATTTCATGTATTTCCATAAAACTAAGCTCTGCAGGGATTTCAGCATCAAGAGATGCCATACATCTTCCAGGTCCATAATTGTGAATAATTAAGTCGTGTACACCTTCTATATGTTCATAACTTAAAACCATTTCTTTGATTTTTGAAACAAGTTCTTTGTCAGGAGCTTCTCCTAAAAGTGGGTTAATAGTTTCTATTACTAATTTTACTCCTGAAATTGTTATGAATATAGCAACTAAAGCTCCAAGGTAACCATCTATAGGTAGACTGGTGAATTTTGCTGCTAAAAATGAAATTGCAACAGCAGTTGAAGTGAAAACATCACCTAAAGCGTCAACAGAAGAAGCCTTTAAAGCTGAAGAATTAATTCTATTTCCAATATATTTGTTAAAAAGTGAAAGCCATGCTTTTAAAAGTATAGATACTATTAACAATATAAATAGAGTGATTTCAAATATAACTCTACTAGGATTGATTATTTTATCAAAGGATGATTTTACAAATTCTAATCCAACTATCATTACCATAAAGGCTACAATAAGTGCAGATATATATTCAAATCTACCATATCCAAAAGGATGCTTTGGGTCAGCAGGTTTTTTTGAAAGCTTAAAGCCTATAATTGTTATTATTGATGATGCAGCATCTGATAAGTTATTAAATGCATCAGCAGTAATAGCAATACTTTCAACTAAAACTCCTACGAATAATTTTATTAAAAATAATATTAAGTTGACGGCTATACCCACAGCACCGCCAAGCATAATGTATGAGCCTCTAACATGTTCGTTTTCTATATTTTCATTATTTTTTACGAATAAGCTAACTAAGAATTTTGATATCAAAATACCCACACCTCTCATTCTTGAATTTATAAGTATAATTTTATATTAATTGATAGAATTAATCAATTACGTTGTTATTATGAAATAAGTTTGATATTATAATACTATTAGGATATGTAGAAAACACATAGGATAATCATAAGGAGTTGATACTTAATGAAAAAACAATTAGCACTAGAACTTTTAGATTTTATTAATGAAAGTCCTACAGCCTATCATGCTGCAGAAACAGTTAAGAAATATCTTAATAAAGAAGGCTTTAAAGAATTAAAAGAAAATGAAAAGTGGAACCTAAACAAGGGGGAAAAATACTATGTAGCTAAAAATCATTCTGCTGTAATGGCTTTTGAAATTGGAGAAGGTGACATTACAAAGGATGGATTTAGAATTATAGGAGCCCATACAGATGCCCCAGGGTTTAAGATAAAACCTTCAGCTGAAATGAAAGCTGAAAATAAATATGTAAAGTTAAATACTGAAGTATATGGAGGACCAATTTTAAGTACATGGTTTGATAGACCTTTATCTTTAGCAGGAAGAGTTGCACTTAAGGGTGAATCTCCATTAAAACCAGAAATTAAGCTTATAAATATAAACAAACCTCTATTAATCATACCTAACATAGCAATTCATATGAATAGATCAGTAAATGATGGTTATAAATTTAATGCACAAAAGGATACACTTCCATTGCTAGGCTTTATTAATGAAAAGTTTGAAAAGGATGGATATTTAATTTCATTAATTAGTGAAAATTTAGGAGTAAATAAGGAAGATATTTTAGACTTCGATTTATTCTTATATGAATATGAAAAAGGATGCCTTTTAGGTTTAGAAGAAGAATTAATTTCATCAAGCAGATTAGATGATTTATGCATGGTGTTTTCTGCTTTAAAGGGATTAACTGCTAGCACAGATAATAAAGCAACTAAGGTTATGATTGCAATAGATAATGAAGAAATAGGAAGTTTAACTGCTCAAGGAGCATGTTCAGCATTTATAAAGACAATATTAGAAAGAGTAGTAGTATCATTAGGAAAAGACAAAGAAGAGTTCTTTATATCTCTTAGTGAATCAGCAATGATTTCATCAGATGTTGCTCATGCTGTTCATCCAAATCAAGGAGATAAATGTGATCCAACAAATAGACCAATATTAGGTGGAGGTCCAGTAATAAAAATTGCAGCATCAGGAAGCTATTCAACAGACAGCTTTACATCTGCTATTTTCCAAAGTGTATGTAAATCAGCTGGAGTACCATGTCAAAAGTTTGTTAATAGATCAGATATGAGAGGTGGAACAACAATAGGTCCAATGTCATCAGCAGATTTAGCTATTCCAGTAATGGATATTGGAACACCTCTTTTGGCAATGCACTCAGTAAGAGAATTAGGTTCTGTAGAAGACAATTATTACACAACAAAAGCCTTTACTGAATTCTATAATTTATAAAATATAAAAAAAGTAATCCTTACAGTAATAAACTGTAGGGATTTTTTTGTATAGAAAATTAATATACTGGTCTTTACTAGACAAATGTTGGTGATACTTAAAAGTCTTTAGACTTGAAAAAATAAATTATAACAACATTTATTTATACTTTTTATTATTTTTGGGAAAGATAAGTTCATAAAAAATAATAGGGAGGCTTTGGCAGTGAGTGAAAAGAAAACTAATAGCTGCAGAAAACATGTATTGCATGGATTAAAATTTACTTTCAAAGAAATAAATGAAAATTATAGATTCATAAAAAAGCTAGACAGTATTGGTGAAGAGATTATAGGCTCTGGCCAATGGTTATTAGACAATATATACTTAATTGAAAAAGAGTATAAAAGTATTAAGCATAATATGCCAAAAACATATTTTAATAATCTACCTCTCGCAAATGATTATGATGAAAGAGTACCAAGAGTGCTATCACTCATTAAAGAATATACAGATTCAAATAGATTATATATAAATGAAAAAGAGCTAGTTAAATTTATAGAAAAGAAAGATATAGATTTTACTATGGGAGAGATATGGGCAATACCATTAATGCTTAAAATATTATTAATAATTGGTATTAATGATATTGTTAAGAATATAGTTTTTGTTCAGAGAGAAAAGCTTAAAGGAATGTATGCTGCTTATAAGATTATTGATGAGAATAAAAAATCAAAGATAAAAGCTATATTAAGTAAGATTTTTAAAAATAAAAATACAGATTTATTTTTAGAAGCAATGTTAAAAACATTAAAAGATAATTCAATAGAGGATACAGATATCTTACAGATTATTTATGAGTATGAAACTGAAAAAACTGATATTAGTGAAAGCAAAGTTGAAGAGGATATAAGTACGTGTATAGCTTCCTTAAGAACGATAGAAAGTACTGATTGGAGGAAGTTTTTTGAGAGGGTTTCTAAAGTAGAAGAAATATTACATAGAGATCCAAGTGGGACTTATAAATCTATGGATTTTAAATCTAAAGATTACTATAGACATGAAATTGAGAAATTGGCCAAGAAATATAAAGTTAGTGAAGTTGATTTTACTAAGGCTGCTTTTGAATTAGCCTGTTCAGAAAAAAAGGAAGGCTGTGCAGCACATATTGGCTATTACATAATTGATGATGGAATTTATGAGTTGAAAAATAAGCTTAATATAAAGGCTAAAAATAGAAGGGAAATATCAGAAAAAACATTTATCTCAGTTAATATTATTGGGACAATTTTAGTTGTAGGAATAGCCCTATCAATATGCAATTTTATAGGAACAGAATTTACAGTAGGGCAGGCAATTTTATACTCAATACTTATGATTATACCTGCAAGTGAAGTTGTGATTTCTGCTATTAATGTACTTGTAAGAAACAAGGTGAAAGTCAGCTTTATACCTAAGTTAAACCTATTAAAAGGCGTGCCAGATGAAAGCAAAACAGTTATTGTAATTCCAGCAATTTTATCTTCAAAAGAAAGGGCAGTAGAACTTTTAAAACAGCTTGAGGTGGTGTATCACGGAAATAAAGATGAGAATATTTACTTTGCACTTCTTGGAGATTTTAAAGATAGTGATAAGGAAAAAGAAGAGAAAGATGAAGAGATAATAAAGGATGCTTTAAAGGAAACATTAAGATTAAACTTTAAATATTTTGATGGAGATAAGCATTTTTTCTTTTTATGCAGGAAAAGAGAATTTAATTCTAAAGAAAATGCGTATATTGGACATGAAAGAAAAAGGGGAAAGCTTATAGAATTTATGGAGCTTATACGAGGCACCTACAACCATACTTTTGAAATAGTAAGCAGTGATGTAAGTGTACTTAAGGATGTGAAATATTTAATTACTCTTGATGCTGATACCTTTATGCCAAAGGATTCAGCTTTTCATTTAATAGGTGCAATGAGCCATATTTTAAATAGAGCAGAGCTAGAAGAGGATAAAGTTATTCGTGGATATGGGATAATGCAACCTAAGGTTAGTATAAGTATAGAAAGTAAAAATAAAACTGATTTTTCAAAGATATTTGCAGGCAATGGAGGTATTGATGGATATTCTACAGCTTATTCAGATACATATCAGGACTTATTTAAGGAAGGTAGTTTTGTTGGTAAAGGAATAATAGATATAGATGTATTTAGGAGAGCTATATACGGAAAAATAAGAGATAATACTATTTTGAGTCATGATCTTTTAGAAGGAGCTTTAGCTAGAAGTGCGTTAGTTACAGATATTGAGTTTGTAGATGATTATCCTTCATCCTATGCAAGTAGTACAAAAAGACTACATAGATGGGTTAGGGGAGACTGGCAACTTTTAAAGTGGATGTTTTCTCGCAAAATATCTCCTCTTTATAAGTGGAAAATCTTTGATAACTTAAGGAGAAGTTTATTAGCACCAAGTATATTTCTTATACTTATTTTAAATATGACAAACCTAAACGGTCAAAAACAACTTGCAGTAATATGTATCTTAGCTGTTATGATTCCGCTTTTATTTAATATAACTGACTTTGTAGTTACACCAAAAAACAAGCTTATGGGAACCTTCAAGTCATTAAAGGAAATAGGAATTATATTTAGTTTTATTCCTTATCAAAGTTATGTTATGGCAGATGCAATAATTAGAACAAATCACAGAGTATTTGTATCAAAGAAGCATCTTTTACAGTGGCAGACTGCTGAAGATACAGAAAAAAGCATAGATAATTCATTAAGTTCTTATCTAAAAAGAATGTGGTTTTCTATAGTAGCTGGAATTGCACTTATAGTTATAGCAATATTAAGTTCTAGCATAATCGTTACTATAGTAGATACATTAGTTGGAGTTTTGTGGATAGTAAGTCCCCTTATTGCATATTACTTAAGCATACCTTATGAAGAGGATATTTATGAGCCTTCTAATAAAGATAAGGCCTTTCTTAGAGAAAATGCAAGGAGAATATGGGCATACTATGAAGATTTCGTAAATGATGAAAATAATTATTTAGCTCCAGATAATTATCAAGAGAAGCCCTTTAGAGGAATAGCCCATAGAACATCTCCAACTAATATTGGAATGGGGCTTATTAGTAACATAGTAGCTTATGATATTGGATATGCTTCATTAGGGGAAGTAGTTGATAGAGTAGAGCTTATTTTAGAGGGCATGAGCAAATTAGAAAAATACAATGGTCATTATTTAAATTGGTATGATACAAGAAGCTGTAAGCCACTATGGCCAAGATATATATCAACAGTAGATAGTGGAAATCTTTTAGGATACCTTTGGATAGTTTTAGAAACCTTAAAAGAATTTAAAAGGAATCCTTTAATAAGAGATGAGGAAATAAAATCAATTTATGATACATTAGCAATTACAAATATAAAACTCAAAGTAACAGAGAAAATTAGTTTAAAAAATTATGACTTTATACTAGAGGAAATACTAGCAAAGATAGAGGATATAGATTTAAGTAAAGAAACAGATAAAGATAGAGTATACTGGATTAATAAATTAAAGGATGAGATAAAGCTTAAAATGTCTTACTATGAATATTTATTTGATGGTATACAAAAATATTTTGGAAGTGAGTATAAAGATCATGCACCTAATATTTATGAGTATATTCAGTATATAGAAAGCTTGATATCTATATCAGGATATGATCTTAAAAAGTTTTTAAAAGATAAACTTCAAAACATGATAACTTTGCTAAATAGAATAAATAAGCTTATAACACAAATAGATTCAATTATAAATGAAATGAACTTTGACTTCTTATACGATACATATAGAGGTCTATTCACCATTGGATACAATATTGAAGAAAAATCAAAGGGAGCATCTTACTATGATCTTTTAGCTTCAGAATCAAGGACAACATCTTTTCTAGCAATAGCATTAAATAAAGTACCAAGAGAGCACTGGTTTAAACTTGGAAGAGCTATGACTAATACCTTTAAAGAAAAGAGTCTTGTTTCTTGGAGTGGAACAATGTTTGAGTATTTCATGCCTTCATTAATAATGAAAAGTTATGATAATACCCTATTAAGCTTAACTTATGATTCAGTCATTTCAGTAGAGAGGAAATATGGGAAAGAAAAAGGAGTACCTTGGGGAATTTCAGAATCAGCATATTATGGGTTTGATGCAGATGAAAATTATCAATATAAGGCCTTTGGTATTTCTGGAATAGGATTAAAGAGAGGTCTTGAAGAGGAACTTGTTATTTCTCCTTATTCAAGCCTGATGACAATTCCTTTTTCAAGGGAAGAGGGAATTAAAAATTTAAGAAGGCTTAAGAAAAAAGGTGCCTTTGGAAGATATGGTTTTATTGAATCTATAGATTATACTCCAAGCAGAGTAAGCAGAATGGATACTGGTGAAAGCACAGGAGAATCAAAAAATGTAAGATGCTATATGGTTCATCACTTAGGAATGTCTCTTTTGGCTATAGATAATGCTTTAAAGGAAAATATTATTCAAAGGAGATTTCACAGTATTCCTGAAGTAAAGGCTAATGAACTTTTATTAAAAGAAAAAATACCTCAAAATATTACTTTTGAAAGAGAAGAAAACTTTATAGAGATAAAGAGAAACTTAGAAAAAGAAAGAGTTATACCAAGGATATATGAAGGAGTTAAGAGAAAGAATCCAGAGGTGCTTTTATTATCTAATGGAAGTTACTCTCTTATGATGACTCTTAGTGGAAGTGGATATGCTAAGAAGGAAAATATGATGGTTTATAGATGGAAGGGCGATATTACTTCTGATTCCTTAGGAAGCTTTTTATATATAAAGAATCTTAATAGTGATAATTATTGGAGTGCATCTTATGAACCATGCAAAAGAAAAGGAAAAAATTATACTGCAGAGTTTAGGGTAGATAAAGGAATATATAGGCATGAGGATGAAGCAATAGAAAGCAGATTAGAAGTTACAGTATCCTCTGAAGATGATGTTGAAATAAGAAAATTAACATTAAGAAATGTTGGAGAAGAGCCTGATATCCTAGAAGTAACAAGTTATATGGAAGTAACACTTCAAAGTTTTGAAGGAGATGCTGTACATCCAAGTTTCTCTAATCTCTTTGTTTCAACAGAGTATTTAAAAGAATATAAATCATTAATTGCAAGCAGAAGACCAAGATCAAAAGATGTTGATGTTAAGTATCTTTTCCATAAGATTGTTACAGAAGAGGATATTGAGGATTCTTTAACTTACGAGACTTCAAGGCTTAATTTTATAGGTAGAAATAGAGATTTATCAAAGCCACAATCAATGGATAATGGCTTTTCATTAATGAATACAACAGGAACAGTCCTAGATCCTATTATGAGTATGAGATGTAGATTAAAACTTGAAAAAGGTGAAGAAAAGGTAATTTACTATGTTACAGGAATAGCTTCCTCAAAAGAAGAAATAATAAATCTTGCTGATAAATATAAAGGAACTGCAAAACTTGAGGGTGCGTATAACTCTTACAGTAAAGCTATGCAGCTTGAATTAAAATCGCTAGGAATAAAGTATTCTCAGGCAAATATATATCAAAGACTTGCATCTTACATATTATTTTTACACAGTGGAAGAAAGGACAGAAAAGAGTATATAAAGAATATTCATAACTGTCAGCAGGACCTTTGGCCTTATGGAATATCAGGAGATATACCTATAGTCATGGCGCTTGTGAAAGATAATAAAGATATGGATTTACTAAGAAGCATGATAAAAATGCATTATTATTGGAGGAGTAAAGGACTTAAGGCGGATTTTTTAATTTACAATAATGAAAAAAGCTCTTATGATGAGCCTCTTCAAAAGGATATAATGATGGCTATAAATTTAGCTAAACAGGGAAATATATTAAATAAACCAGGAGGAATCTTTGTATATAACAAAGCAACTATGCCTGAGGAAATAAGAGACTTCATTATAGGAATCTCTGCTTTATATGTTGATAGCAGTAAGGGTTCAATAGTTACTCAAATGAGAGATATTGATGCCTTAGATAATGTTAGTTTAAGGCATAAAGAAATTGATGATATAAATATAGATGTGTTCTTAGAAGATGAAAAGAATAATGGAGAGCCTATTGAGATAACAAAACATCCTGAATATAAAAAGTATAAGGAAAACTATAATATAAGCAATTTAGATTTCTGGAATGGATACGGAGGCTTTGACCCTGAAGATAAGAGTTATGTAATAAAACTAGATGATAATAAAGAAACTCCAACTCCTTGGATAAATGTTATTTCTAATGATGATTTTGGCTTCCATATATCAGAGTCAGGTTCTGCTTATACCTGGAGTGGTAATAGTAGAGAAAATAAACTTACTGCCTGGAACAATGACTGGGTTACAGATCCCTTAAGTGAAGCTTTATATATAAGAGATAATGAAAGTGGAATACATCTTTCAATAACTCCAAAGCCAATAAGAGATAAGGGAGAATATTTAATAAGACATTCTTTTGGGTATTCTACTTTTTATCATACTGCTTATGGAATAAAAGGAGAAGAAACTGTATTTTGTCCTAAAAATGAGAAGATAAAGGTTATAAAGCTTACCTTAGAAAACTTAGAAGATGAAGAAAGGAAATTATCTATATTTTATTATGCACAGCTAGTACTAGGAGTCTTTAACTATAATAGTGCTAAGTATATTTCTACCTTCATAGAAGAAAATTATATTTATGGTCAAAATCCATATAGCAAATATTTTGGAAAAGAAAAGTGTTATTTAACTCTTCTTGGCTGTGATAATTTAAGCTTTACTGGAGATAGAAAAGAGTTTTTAGGGGTACAAGGAAAAGTGCAGGAGCCTAAAGCTTTAAAGTATAAAAAATTATCGGGTGCAGCAGGAAGCATATATGATCCATGTTTAGCAGTAGAAGGAGAGATTATCCTTAAGGCTAAAGAAAAGAAAGAAATAGTTGTTCTTTTAGGTAGTGAAGAAGATAAAGATTTAATTGTTAAAAGTATTAATAAGTATAAAAATGTAGAAGAAGCTTATAATGCTTTAGAAAATGTAAAACAATATTGGTCAGATTTCCTCGGAAATATACAAGTTCATACAGAAGATAAGTCTATGGATTATTTATTAAATGGATGGCTTTTATATCAAACTTATAGTTGTAGATATTTAAGTAGAACAGCATTTTATCAATCTGGAGGAGCTTATGGATATAGAGATCAACTGCAGGACTCTATGTGTCTTGGAATAGTGAAGCCAGAAATAACAAAAACTCAGATTTTAAGAAGTGCCTCTAGACAATATCTTGAAGGAGATGTTCAGCATTGGTGGCATCCTGTAATAAATAGTGGTATAAGAACAAGATTTTCAGATGACCTTTTATGGCTACCATATGTAACAAGTGAATATATTGAGAGAACAGGAGATTACTCTATTTTAAGAGAAAGTGTAAAATACCTTGAAGATGAACCTTTAAAACCTGGAGAAGATGAAAGATATACAATCGTTAACTCATCTAAGGAAGAGGGAACAATATATGAGCATTGCATAAAAGCAATAGAGAAAGCTTTAAAATTTGGAGAGCATAACATACCACTTATGGGAAGTGGAGACTGGAATGATGGTATGAGTACTGTTGGTAATAAGGGCAAGGGAGAGAGTGTATGGCTTGGATGGTTTCTTTATAAAATACTTGATAACTTTGATGATATATGCCTTTATATGGGAGATGAAAAGAGAAGAGAGAATTATAAATCTAAAAAGGAATTTATAAGAGAAAATATAGAGAAGGAAGCTTGGGATGGGGAGTGGTATAGGCGTGCATATTTTGATGATGGAACTCCTTTAGGCTCAAGAGAAAATGAAGAATGTAAGATAGATTCCTTAGCTCAAAGCTGGGCATTAATTTCAGGTGCTAGTGATAAAGAAAGAAGTATAAAAGCTATGAGAGCTGTTGATAGAAATTTAGTTAATGAAGATAAAGGTATGATTCTTTTATTAACACCTCCTTTTGAAAAATCAAGTTTAAAACCAGGTTATATAAAAGGATATGTAGCAGGAGTTAGAGAAAATGGAGGACAGTATACTCATGCAGCTGTATGGGTTATCCTTGCACTAACTAAGATGGGACTTGGAGATAAGGCAGTTAAATACTACAATATGATAAATCCTATAAACCATTCTAATACTGAGCTTGAATGTAGAACATATAAAACAGAACCTTATGTTATGGCAGCTGATGTATATATAAGAGAACCTCATGGAGGAAGAGGTGGATGGAGTTGGTACACTGGTGCTGCAGGATGGATGTATAAGGTTGGTATTGAGGATATTTTAGGTATTAAGCAATATGGAGGAGAGTATTATAAAATTACTCCATGTATTCCTGAAAAGTGGAATGAATTCAAGGTTAGAATTAAAAATAAAACTGAGGATTATAATATAAAAGTAATTAAAGGTGATACAAATAATACAATTATTAATGGTAAAGAATCAAATAGTGACAAAATACCTAAAGATAAAGGAAAACTTAATATTATAATTACGATAAAAAGATAAATAATAGGAAACTATTGTGTTTTAAATTAAAAAATACACTAGTTTCCTTAAATTTTACCATTATTTAATTGAAAAAATTTATTTAATTACCTATTGTTTTATTATATATTAAAATATTTACAGAATCATATAAAATGTGTAAAATTAAAATTATTAAGGTGGTGAGAATATTTTGAGTAATAGTAAAAAGGGGCTGTATATAATTATAGCTTTAGCTGCAATATTAATTGTTATTATTGGAGCAGGGAAATTTAAAGAAAAAAAAGAAAATAAGATTAATAATGAAGAATACATAGCGTCTATGTCAAAAGCTTCAGACTCAAATGAAGAAAAAGAAGAAACTACAGAGGAAGAAGAAAAGCAGGATACATCAAAGATGAAAAGTGCTCCTGAAAAGTTAAGAGCTAAGGAAGATGTGAAGGTATTAATGCTTGGAGATGCTATTGCCATGAGTTCGGGAAGAACTAGTGAAAATGGAATCTGGAGTGAAGGAATTAAAAGTGCAATATTAAAGGAATTTGGAAGTAAAGCATCTATGGAAGTAATTGCACAAAAGGATGCAACAACAGCTACTGGATTAAATCAGTTAAAAAATGCAGATCTTTCAGGTTATGATATTGTAATATTATGCTATGGATATAATGACAATAAAGATAAATTAAAAGTAGAGGATGTTAAGGCTGACTATAAAGCAATAGTTGATAAAATAATGAAGGAAAATAATCATGCTATGATTATGTCAGTTCTAGAAAGCTCATTAGAGCTTAATAATCCATACAGAAGTGCTATAAATGAGGTTTCAACAACAAAATCATTAATTACTGTAGATATGAAAAATGCTTTCGTATCATCAGGAATTAAAGAGTCATCTTTAGCTAGTAATGGACTACCAAATGATAAGGGATATCAAGTTTATACACAAGCTGTAGAATCAAAATTAAAGCAAGTAGTAGGTTAAAATTAAACGTTCTGTATTGAATAAGTCAGTTATTATTGATATAATAACCCTGTTTTCATTAAGATTATGGAGGGTTTAAATATGCCTGTTAGAGTAGCAATTTTAGGTGGACCAAGATGTGGAAAAACAACTTTAATGCAACAATTATACGTAGATTTGAAAATTAGAGATTTAAATGTAGGAGCAGCAGCAGAATATAGTACTGAATATCTTAGAGATAAAGGTATGATAGAAAATATAGCTGAGCAATATGGAATATATTTAGGACAAGCTAGATTAGAAGAAGAATTAAGTAGCTTTGACTATGCTATAACTGACTACGCTACATTTGTTCCATATATATATGGAAGATTTATGCTAGGAGATAAGGAAAGAAGTCGTAAAGAAATAGAAATATTGAAAGATTTATATGTTCTTGCACTTAGAGATTTACCTAAGTATGATTATATTTTCTTTGTACCAAGAGAATTTGGTTATACTCAAGATGGTGTAAGATGGCAAGATGAAGAAATGGCATCAGCTGTAGATAATGCAATATTAAGTTTCTTAGAAGCTGAAAATGTTAAATATATTAAGATTACTGGAGATACTAAGGAGAGATCTGAAAAAGTATTGAAGGAAATGGGAATTAAATAAGGTATATCTGAATGTTTTCTTTAAACATTCAGAATGCCTTTTTATTTTAAATAAAACTAAATTTGATGTATAATAATTTTGTAAATATTACTTAAAGGAGGAACTACTATGAAAATTTTAGTTTGTGGTGGTGCTGGCTATATAGGAAGCCATATGGTAGCAGAACTTTTAGAAAATAATATAGAAGTAGTTGTATTAGATAATTTGGAAAAAGGACATAAAGATGCTTTACTTGGCGGAAAACTTTATGTTGGAGACTTAAGAGATAAGAAAATACTGGATAAAATTTTTACAGAAAATAAAATAGATGCAGTTATAGATTTTGCAGCATATTCATTAGTTGGTGAAAGCATGGTTGATCCACTAAAATACTTTAACAATAATGTTTATGGAACAATTTCATTATTAGAATCAATGAAGGAACATGATGTTAAGTATATAGTATTCTCATCAACAGCAGCAACTTACGGAGAACCAAAGAAGGTTCCAATAGAAGAAAGCAGTGAAACATGCCCAACAAATGCTTATGGAGAATCAAAGCTTCTTGTAGAAAGAATATTAAAATGGTGTGACCAAATTTATGGAATTAAGTATACTGCTTTAAGATACTTCAATGCAGCAGGAGCACATGTTAATGGTCAAATTGGTGAAGACCACTCTCCTGAAACACATCTTATTCCAATTATCTTAGATGTTGCTTTAGGTAATAGAGAAAAGATAATGATGTTTGGAGATGACTATGATACAGAAGATGGTACTTGCGTAAGAGATTATGTTCACGTTACAGACCTTGCAAGAGCTCACCTTTTAGCCCTTAAGAGATTAATGAATGGTGGAGAAAGTACAGCATACAACTTAGGAAATGGTACTGGCTTCTCAGTTAAAGAAGTTGTAGAAGTTGCAAGAAAGGTAACTGGTCATGAAATTCCAGCAGAAGTTGCTGAAAGAAGAGCGGGGGACCCAGCAACACTTATAGCTTCATCTGAAAGAGCAATTAATGAACTTGGATGGAAACCAGAATTTAATTCATTAGAAACAATTATTTCAACAGCTTGGAAATGGCATCAAGCTCATCCACATGGATATGAAAAATAAGAATTTAAAATGATAATATAGATTTAAAAAGATGTGATATGATACCTCTAAAGTAGACATGGTAAATAACCAAACTCTACTTTGGAGGTATTTTTTTATGGGAAGAAAATTTAAATATTCAGTTGAAG
>NZ_FPBY01000100.1 GCF_900116755.1 Clostridium sp. DSM 8431 | reverse complement strand
TGCCGAAGTGGCGGAACTGGCAGACGCACAGGACTTAAAATCCTGCGGTGGTTAAACACCGTACCGGTTCGATTCCGGTCTTCGGCACCATAAATTAAATTTTAAGTATAATAACGCGGGGTGGAGCAGTTGGCAGCTCGTCGGGCTCATAACCCGAAGGTCGTAGGTTCAAGTCCTGCCCCCGCAACCATAACATGGCGGAATAGCTCAGTTGGCTAGAGCATTCGGTTCATACCCGAAGGGTCGTAGGTTCAAGTCCTATTTCCGCTACCATCTGTGCCGAAGTGGCGGAACTGGCAGACGCACAGGACTTAAAATCCTGCGGTGGTTAAACACCGTACCGGTTCGATTCCGGTCTTCGGCACCAAAGTAAACATGAATTTATTCATGTTTATTTTTTTTTAAAAACATGCATATAACTTTTAAACAAAAAAGTATAAACAATAATTAATAATGACAAAAAGTTAAATGAAGTAATAGCCCTCAAATACTTAATGAAATTCAGTATTTGAGGGCTTTTTTGATGGAAAAACATAAGAATATATTTTTTGAATAAAATGATGATTATTTAAGTAATACTTAGAATAATAAAACTTAATGTCCAACAAAAAATATGAAGTGCCCTATTAAATGACATAAAATTAATAAAACCAGTGCTATAATCTTAAATGCAGTTTATAGAAAGAAAGGCGGGGTACAAATGCAGTATGGGCTTAAAGCTAATGCTTATAAGGGAACTAAAGAAGAACATAAACTATATAAAAGCATAGGAAATCCAATGGTAATGCTTATAATGATTATTATAGGTATTCTTATTAGCAGAGTTACTTTCTATTTAAACACAGAAAACATAGTAGGAGTAGCACCTTTTGGAATTGCTCTTCTGTTAGCTGTAATTGTAAGAAGAAACTTATCGATAACCATAACCAGTGCTGTGGGAATTTGTGCTGGCTACCTGACTATATCAGCAGATATAAATTGTAAATATGCAAATATAGCAATTATTCTTTTGGCAGTTATATACAACTTTTTAATAAAAAAACTTAATATGAAGCTGAAAGATATCTTTTTGTATGTTATATTGGCAGGAGTATATTTTATTTATAACCTATGTATCATTCAATACGATCTTGGAGTGGCTTTAACAATATCAGTGGTAAATACGGTGGTTATAATACCTATATACTATGTAATACGATATGGAATAAGGTGCATTGAGGAGTTTAATACTAATTATTTTTTTAGTTCAGAAGAAATAATCAGTATAGGAATGATAATATGTTTAGTTGTATCTGGATTAGGTGGGATAAGTTTATTTGATATTGAAATAAGAAATATTATTGCTTATGTTGTTATCTTAACTATTGCATATACAGGAGGAGCTACCTATGGAGCAGCTATGGGGGTAGCTATGGGCATAGTTTCTGGAATAAGTTCAGGAAATATGATGGAGGATATAACTTTATACAGTTCTGCAGGGTTAGTAGCTGGGATATTTAAAGATACTGGAAGGTTTTTCTCTATTTTATCTTATGTTGTTATGTATTTTGCAATAGCAATTTATTCTCGTGATTTATCAGCAGCACCATTAATCGAAGTTTTTGCAGCTTCACTTATATTTTTACTTACACCAAAACGGATATTTGAGTTTTTAGGGTCAGAAATAGATGGTGATAAAAAGAAAATGGAATGTAATGAAAGAGAACTTAGTGAGGTTAAGGGGGAGTTTACTGAAAAAATAAAAAAACTTCAGCGAGTTCTTATGACAATATCAAGAACTTTGCATGATATGAATGATAATGATAGTTTAATGTATAAAAATAAGAGTGCAGCATTAATAGAAAACCTTGCAGATGGAATATGTTCTAAATGCAATAAATGTGATAAGTGTTGGAATAGAGATTTTAATATTACGTATAGCAGTTTTGAATCCATAATAAAAAGTTATGAAAATGGAAATGTAATATTTCCTCATGCTTTAGAAAAGATGTGTTTATATAAATTTGACATAATAAAAGATACGGAAAGAATTGTTAATAACTTAAATAATAAAGAAATTTTAAAAGATAGACTTGGAGAAGGAAGACAGCTTATGGCTGATCACATAGATAATATTCATGATTCTATAGATGAAATGCTTATGGACTTTAATAAAGAAGTTGTTATATCTGAAGATTTTGAAAGGGCTATAAGGCGTGCATTAAATAAAAATGGAATATCTTATAGAAAGATATTTTGCTATAGAGACTCTACTTCAAGAATGAAAGTTAAGTTAACTATGAATGGATGTCTAGGAGGTAAGTATTGTGCTACAAATGTCCTGCCTATATTAAATGATATTATGAATAAGAAAATGTGCATAGGTAGAGATGGATGTAGCATTGATCCTAATACTAATGAATGTACCATATTATTTGAAGAAAGTCCGAGATTTAATGTAGTTACTTATGGAGCTAGTACGGCTAAGGATGGAGAAAAGTATTCTGGAGATACATTTAGTTTTGGAAAGAGTAATGATGGAAAGTATATGAATATAATAAGTGATGGTATGGGCTATGGACCTGAAGCAGGTAAGGAAAGTAAAGCAACAGTAGATATTGTAGAGAACTTCATTGATGCAGGCTTTAGTAAAGAATCTGCTATAAATATGATAAATTCAATAATGGCTATGAAGTTTGAAGAAGATGAAAAGTTTTCAACCTTAGATTTAAATATATTAGATATGTATTCTGGAGAAGTTTCCTTTGTAAAGGTTGGCGCAGCGGCAAGTTTTATAAAGAGAGGAAAAAAGGTAAAAACTATTGTCTCTAATATGCCACCTTTTGGAGTGGTTGATAAAGTTGAGGTGGATGAAGTTAAAGAAAAGGTAAGAAGCGGAGATTTAATAATAACATTAAGTGATGGAATTTTGGATATTAATAAAGAGAATTTAGGTAAATATAATTGGATAGAAAATTATTTGGTAGGAGCATCAAAAGATCCAAAACAGCTTGCTGAAGATATCTTAGAAAAAGCTAAAGAGTTAAGTGGCGGTAAGGCTAAGGACGATATGACTGTAGTTGTATCTAAGGTATATTCTTTATATTAATTGTCATATAAATAGCTAGCTGATATTTTAGCTAGCTATTTTATTTTTCAATAAGAAAATGTAGAATATAGGTAGCAAAATAATAGAATAGAGGAATAATGATGGTTGAAGATATAAAAATAAGATTTTTACATTATATAAAAGAAAATTCATTAATAGATAAAGGTGATGGAATAGTCGTTGGATTATCAGGAGGACCTGACTCTGTATGCTTGCTTAACTTACTAAATAGTGTGAAAGATGAGTTAAATTTAAAGTTAGCAGCAGCACATATTAATCATATGATTAGAGGCGAAGAGGCTGATGGAGATGAAAGGTATGCTGAGGAAATGTGTAATAAGCTTGGAATTCCTTTTTTTGCATTAAGAAAAGATGTGGAAGGCTATGGAAGAGAAGAAGGATTATCCTCAGAAACAGCAGGACGTAAAGTTAGATATGATTTTTTTAATGAAGTTGCAAATAAACTAGATTACTCAAAGATAGCAACAGCACATAATGCAAATGATCAAGCAGAAACTATTTTACTTAGAATTATGAGAGGAACTGGGTTAGATGGTTTAGGTGGAATACCAGTAAAGAGAGAAAATAGATACATAAGACCTATTCTATTTATGAAAAGAGAAGAAATAGAGGGATATTGTGAAGAAAATAAGCTGAAACCTAGAATTGACTGCACTAATTTGGAAAAATTATATAGTAGAAATAAGGTTAGATTAGATATTCTTCCTTATATGAAAGAAAACTTTAATAAAGATGTAATTGAAGCAATTAATAGAATGGCATTGTTACTTCAGGATGATAATAACTTTATTGTAGAAGAAGTAAGTAAAATTTATAAAAAATATTGTATAGAAAAAGAAGATAAGGTTATCATTCAAAAAGAGGTCTTTAAAATGAGTAAGGCCATTGTTGGGAGAATAATTAGAAAGGCAATTAAAAAGGTTAATGGTAATCAGTATGATGTTGAGCTTAAACATATAAAGGAAATTGAAGAAATTCAAAGGGTTTCAACTAATAAAAATATAGATCTTCCTTATGGTATGTGTGCAGAAAATGTATATGGAGATATTCATATAAAGTCAAAAGAATATTCGAATGACTGTATACTTGATGAGGTTAGCTGTGATAATAATTTAATAGATGGAAAGACATTAGAATTTGGAAATTATAAATTTAAATTTAGAGTACTAGATAACAAGGGGAATTTACAAATAAGAAAAAATAATTCTATAAAGTATTTTAATTATGACGTAATTGATGGTAATATTATCATTAGACAGAGAAAAAGTGGAGATAAGATAAATCCATTAGGGATGAAGGGAACTAAAAAATTAAAAGATATATTTATTAATATGAAAACTCCTAAAGAAGAACGTGATTTAATTCCTATTATGCAGTTTGGAGAAAAGATAGGATGGATTGTTTCTTTAAAATTGTCTGATGAATTCAAGATTACAAAAAATACAAAAAAAATATTACAAGTAAGTTTTTCAGTGGAGGAAAGGAAATAGAAGGATGAGAGAAGATATAAAAGAAGTGCTTTTCAGTGAAGAAAGAATATTGAAAAAAGTTAAGGAAATGGGAGCAAAAATTAGTGAAGATTATGCAGGAAAAGATCTTATAGTTGTTGGGGTTCTAAAAGGTTCAGTTTTATTTACTTCTGATCTTTTAAAGAATATTGATATTCCATGTGAAATTGATTTTATGGCTGTTTCTAGTTATGGAAATGCAACAGAAAGTTCAGGAGTTGTTAGAATATTAAAGGATTTAGACCATAATATAGAAGGGAAGGATGTGTTAATAGTCGAAGATATAGTAGACAGTGGAATTACATTAGCTTATCTTTCAAAATATCTTAAGGCTAGAAGAGCTAATTCTATTGAAATAGCAACTTTATTAAATAAGCCTTCAAGAAGAAAAACAGATATACATGTTAAATATATAGGTTTTGAAGTGCCTGATGAATTTATAGTTGGGTATGGAATTGATTATGCTGAAAAATACAGGAACTTACCTTTTATAGGAACGTTAAAGCCTGAAATATACGAGAAATAAGGTTATTTAAAGTTTATTTAAATATAATAATATGCTATGGTTATATTTTGGAATAATGAGAGGGGGGGCCTTGAATGAAGAAAAATTCAAGTTCAATTATATGGGTTATACTTTTGGCAGTTATGGTAGTTGCAGCGACAACTGTATGGCAATCAAAAGGAGGCCCTGAAAATATACCATATAGCTCATTTGAGCAGAAGTGGAAAGATGGAAATATTGAAAACATAACAGTAAAAGAAGATAAAATGCTTATACAAGGAAAAACTAGTGATAATAAGGTGTTTGTTACATATGCACCAAAAGAAGTTATTGGGGATTTGATAGATGAAAGTCCAAGGGATGATGTGAGAATAGAATTTGAAGCTCCATCAAATAGTAGTGCTTGGTTAAGTATTATACCAACAATAATTTTGGTTGTTATGGTTTTAGTTGCTTTATTTATTATGACTCAGCAAACACAAGGTGGAAGTGGAAGAGGTGTTATGAACTTTGGTAAAAGTAGAGCCAAAATAGCCTCGCCAGATTCTAAGAAAGTTACATTTAAAGATGTAGCTGGGGCTGATGAAGAAAAAGCTGAACTAGAAGAAATAGTTGATTTTCTAAAGCTTCCTGCTAGATATATGGAAATGGGAGCTAGAATTCCTAAAGGAGTTCTTTTAGTAGGTCCTCCAGGAACAGGTAAAACATTATTAGCTAAAGCAATTGCTGGTGAAGCTGGTGTTCCATTTTTTAGTATATCAGGATCAGATTTTGTTGAAATGTTTGTTGGAGTTGGGGCATCAAGAGTTAGAGATTTATTTCAAGAAGCAAAGAAAAATTCTCCTTGCATAGTATTTATTGATGAAATAGATGCTGTTGGACGTCAAAGAGGTGCAGGACTTGGTGGCGGTCATGATGAAAGAGAACAGACATTAAATCAATTACTAGTTGAGATGGATGGCTTTGGAGTAAATGAAGGTATTATTATGATAGCAGCTACTAATAGACCAGATATATTAGACCATGCACTTCTTAGACCAGGAAGATTTGATAGACAAATAGTAGTTGCAGCTCCAGATGTAAAAGGAAGAGAAGAAATATTAAAGGTTCATACAAAAAACAAACCTTTAGATAAGGATATTGATTTAAAAGTATTAGCTAAAAGAACACCAGGGTTTAGTGGTGCAGATTTAGAGAATCTTGCAAATGAAGCAGCGTTATTAGCAGTAAGAAAGTCTAGAAAGTCCATAACAATGGATGAAATGGAAGAGGCTATAACAAAAGTAATTGCAGGCCCAGAAAAGAGAAGTAAGGTTATAAATGAACATGATAGAAAACTTACAGCATATCATGAAGCAGGTCATGCTGTTGTAATGAGATTATTACCTAATGCAGATCCAGTACATGAAATTTCTATAATACCTAGAGGAAGAGCTGGTGGGTATACAATGCATTTCCCTAATGAAGATACATCATATACATCTAAGTCTAAATTAAAAGATGAAATGGTAGGACTATTAGGAGGAAGGGTTGCAGAAAAGCTAGTTTTAGGAGATATAAGTACTGGAGCTAAAAATGATATTGATAGAGCTAGTGCTATTGCAAGAAGTATGGTTATGGAATATGGTATGAGTGATAAAATTGGTACAATATCTTATGGCTCAAATCAAAATGAAGTATTTTTAGGAAGGGATCTAGGTAAAGAAAGAAACTTTAGTGAAGAGCTTGGTGCTGAGATAGATAAAGAAGTAAAGAGATTTATTGATGAAGCATATTCAAGTGCTGAAAGATTATTAAAAGAAAATATGAATAAACTTCATTCTGTTTCAAAAGCTTTATTAGAAAAAGAAAAGCTTGCAGGAGAAGAATTTGCTGAAATATTTGATAATGCATAGTAAAAAAGGCTTCTTTATGAAGTCTTTTTTAATATTAATTAATACGAATGTTAAATGAATAAAAACAAAAAATATTCGATATTTTCTTTCAAAATATACTTATAAATGATATAATTTTATTGCAATTAAATTTGAGCGGATAGAGGAGTTGTTTTAGATGAAAAGTGATATTCAAATAGCTCAAGAAGCTAAAATGGAACCAATAGTAAAAATAGCAGAGAAAATAAATTTAACAGAAGATGATATTGAGTTATATGGAAAATATAAATGTAAAATATCATTAGATGTATTAGAAAAGAATAAAGATAAAAAAGATGGGAAACTTATATTAGTTACAGCAATTAATCCTACACCAGCAGGAGAAGGAAAATCAACTGTAACAGTAGGGCTTGGTCAAGCTTTTTGTAAACAAGGTAAAAAGGCAGTGATAGCATTAAGAGAACCTTCATTAGGACCTGTATTTGGAATAAAAGGTGGAGCTGCAGGTGGCGGATACGCTCAAGTAGTTCCTATGGAAGATATTAATCTTCACTTTACAGGAGATATGCACGCTATAACTTCAGCAAATAATTTACTTTGTGCAGCAATAGACAATCATATTCATCAAGGAAATGTTTTGAGAATTGATTCAAGAAGAATTATTTTCAAAAGAGTAATGGATATGAATGATAGAGCTTTAAGACATATAACTGTAGGAATGGGCGGCAAGGTAAATGGCTTTGTAAGAGAAGATGGATTTATGATTACTGTTGCTTCAGAAATTATGGCTATTTTATGTCTTGCTGAAGATTTAGAAGATTTAAAGAATAGAATGGGTAATATATTAGTTGCTTATGATTTAGATGGAAACCCTGTATATGCAAAACAATTAGAAGTTCAAGGAGCTATGGCGTTATTAATGAAAGATGCTATTAAGCCTAACTTAGTACAGACATTAGAAAATACACCAGCTATTATACATGGAGGACCATTTGCAAATATTGCTCATGGATGTAACTCTGTTTTAGCAACAAAGATGGCATTAAAACTTGGAGATATAGCTATAACAGAAGCAGGATTTGGAGCAGACCTTGGAGCAGAAAAATTCCTAGATATAAAATGTAGATATGGTAACTTAAAACCTGATTGTGTTGTAGTTGTTGCTACAATAAGAGCATTAAAACATCACGGTGGTGTAGGAAAAACAGAATTAAATACTCCTAATGTTGAAGCTCTTAAAAAGGGAATAGTAAACTTACAAAAACAAGTTGAAAATATAAAGAAATATGATGTTCCGGTAGTTGTTGCAATAAATAGATTTGTAAGTGATAGCGAAGAAGAAATTAAATGTTTAAGAGACTTCTGTGATGATATGGGAGTAAAAATTGCTCTTTGTAATGTATGGGAAAAAGGCGGCGAAGGTGGTTTAGAATTAGCTGATACAATTCAAGATGTATTAGATAATGAAGAATCAAACTTTAAGTATTTATATGACTCAGAAGAGAGCATAAAGGATAAAGTATTAAAGATAGCAAAAGAAATTTATGGTGCAGATGGGGTTGAATATTCAGTGGCAGCTAAAAAACAAATTGCTGAAATTGAAAAGTTTAATTTAGATAAGTTACCAATCTGCGTAGCTAAAACTCAATATTCTTTATCTGATGATCCATCTTTAATAGGTAGACCAGAAGGATTTAATATTACAGTTCAAGAAGTTAGAGTTTCAAATGGTGCTGGATTTATAGTTGTATTAACAGGTAATATAATGACTATGCCAGGACTTCCAAAGGTTCCTGCAGCTAATAAGATGGATATATTAAATGATGGAACAATAGTAGGGTTATTTTAGACAGGTTATATTTTACTTGACAAATCAATATGAATTGCTAAAATTATATTGTCAAATTTAAGTTATTTATTGAAATAAAGGCAGCTATTATAGCTGCTTTTAATTATATTAAGGTGGTGCTTTTATGATTTTACTTGTGGATGTTGGAAATACTAATATAGTATTAGGAGTGCAAGAAGGTGAAAAATGTATTGCAAGCTGGCGTTTGTCAACAGATGTAAAGAAAACTTCAGATGAATATGCTATACAAATAATACAATTATTTAATCAAAATGGTTTAGATAGCAAGTTAGTTACAGGAATAATTATTTCTTCGGTAGTTCCTAATATAATGCATTCTCTTGAAAATGCAATTAGAAAATGTTTTTCAATAGAACCTATAGTAGTTGGCCCAGGAGTAAAAACAGGAATAAACATCAAGTATGATAATCCAAAAGAAGTTGGAGCTGACAGAATAGTAAATGCAGTAGCTGTTCATGAATTATATAGTAGACCTACTATAATAATAGATTTTGGTACGGCAACAACTTTCTGTGCACTAATGGAAAATGGTGATTATCTTGGAGGATGTATTGTTCCAGGAGTTAAGATATCTTCAGATGCTTTATTTGAAAGAGCAGCAAAACTTCCTAGAGTTGAGCTTGAAATGCCTAAAAATATAATATGTAAGAATACTGTTAACAGTATGCAAGCAGGAATATTATATGGATATGTTGGGCAGGTTGAATATATAGTTAATAAAATGAAAGAAGAAATAAAAGCAAGAACTAAAGAGGAACCTTATGTAGTAGCAACAGGAGGACTTGCAAATTTAATTAATAGTAATACTGATGTTATTGATGAAGTAAATTCAGATTTGACTTTAGAAGGATTAAGATTAATATATTATAAAAATAAGGAGTAGATTATATGAAAATAGGTAATCTGGTCTTCGACAACAATGTATTTTTAGCACCAATGGCCGGAGTTACTGACATTTCTTTTAGAGGTTTATGTAAAGAAATGGGCTGTGGATTAGTATATACTGAAATGGTAAGTGCTAAGGCATTATACTATGGCAGTGAAAATACTCAAAGTTTATTAAGAATATCAGAAGAAGAAAAACCAGTAGCAGTACAGATATTTGGTAGAGATCCTAAGATAATGGCACAAATGTGTGAAGAACATTTTAATGAAAGAGAAGATATTTGTGTTATTGATATTAACATGGGATGTCCAGCAAATAAAATAGTTAAGAATGGAGAAGGTTCAGCGTTAATGAAAGAGCCTGCTTTAGCTGCAGAAATTGTAAGAGAAATAAAGAAAGTTTCAACAAAACCTGTAACTGTTAAATTTAGAAAAGGCTTTGATGAAAATAATATAAATGCTGTTGAATTTGCTAAATGGATAGAAAATGCTGGAGCAGATGCAATTGCAGTTCATGGTAGAACTAGACAACAGATGTATGAAGGAAAAGCTGATTGGGATATAATAAGACAGGTTAAAGAAGCTGTTAATATTCCTGTTATAGGTAATGGAGATGTCTTTACACCAGAAGATGCATTTAGATTAAAAGAAGTATCTAATTGTGATGGTATAATGATTGCAAGAGGAAGTATGGGAAACCCTTGGATTTTTAAACAAATAGAAAGAAAATTAAAGGGTGAAGAAGTACTTGAAGTAACTCCAGAAGAAAAGATTGATATGTGCCTTAGACATTATGAATTAGCTGTTAAAAATGATGGTGAATATAAAGCAATTAGAGAAATGAGAAAGCATGCTTCATGGTATATTAAAGGACTTCCTAAGAGTTCTGAAATAAGAAACATAATAAATACTATGAATTCAAGTGCTGAAGTTTTTGAAACTTTAAATCAATATAAAGAAGAGTTGAAAAAACTTGAAGTGTAAAAAACTTATAATAAGTGTTAAATTAAGGCATACACTAATAAATTATTAAGACTTAGAATAGAATAATTTTAAGTATAATGTAATTTAGGGTATGAAGAAAACGGGTTAGGGTATATAATATATTTATTGTACTTTAGATAAATTTTATTAAAGTATGCCCTTAATTATCATTTATTGACATATTATAAGGGCTGTTTTATAATATGTGAATGATTTGAGAACCTATTATAATAACAAAAAATTTGTTAAAGGGGAGTATATATATGAGCGAATCAAAAAAATATATAATGACATATGAAGGTGTTAAAAAATTAGAAGAAGAGTTAGAATACTTAAAAACTGTTAAGAGAAAAGAAGTGACTGAAAAGATAAAGGTTGCTTTAGGATATGGAGATTTAAGTGAAAACTCAGAATATGATGAAGCGAAGAATGAACAGGCTTTCACAGAAGGTAGAATTCTTCAAATAGAAAATATGTTAAAAAATGCTTCAGTAGTTGATGAAAGTGAAATTCCTGCTGGAACAGTAGCTGTTGGAGCCACTGTAAAGGTTAAGGATTATGACTTTGATGAAGTAGTTGAATATACAATAGTAGGTTCAGCAGAAGCAGATCCTATGAATTTTAAAATTTCAAATGAGTCACCAGTTGGTAAGGCACTTATCGGTAGAAAAATCGGAGATGTAGTTGAAGCAGCTGTACCAGATGGAATTAGTAAGTTCGAAATATTAGATATAAGAAGAGAGTAACGGAGGGATAGTAATGTCAACTGAGGAAATGAATATGCAAGAATTAGAATCTCAGTTCAGTGAACAAGAACAATTAAGAAGAGAAAAGCTTGCAGAATTACAAAAGCAAGGGAAGGATCCTTTTGATGTATATAAAGTTGAAAGAACTCATACATCACAAGAAGTTAAAGACAATTATGATACACTAGAAGGTAAAGATGTTACTGTGGCTGGTAGAATAATGTCTAAGAGAGGACAAGGAAAAGTAGTTTTCTCTGATATCCATGATAGAGATGGAAAGATTCAATTATTCTTAAAGATTGATGTTGTTGGTGAAGAAAATCTTAAAGCTTACAAGTCATACGATATTGGTGATATAGTTGCTGTAACAGGTGAAGTTTTCAAGACAAAAACAGAAGAAATAACTATAAAAGTTAAGAGTTTTGAATTAGTTACTAAATCATTAAAACCATTACCAGAAAAGTGGCATGGATTAAAAGATCCTGACTTAAGATATAGACAAAGAGAAGTTGATATAATAACTAATCCAGCAGTTAAAGATACTTTCATAAAGAGAAGTAAGATAGTATCAGCTATGAGAGAATTCTTAGATCAAAAAGGATTCTTAGAAGTTGAAACTCCAGTATTATCAGAAATAGCTGGTGGTGCTGCAGCAAGACCATTCATAACTCACCATAACACATTAGATATAGATATGTATTTAAGAATTGCAACTGAGTTAAACTTAAAGAGACTTATAGTTGCTGGTATGGAAAAAGTATATGAAATCGGAAGAATATTCAGAAATGAAGGTATGGATGTAAGACATAATCCAGAATTCACTTCTATAGAATTATACGAAGCATATTCAGATTATAATGATATGATGAAAATTACAGAAAATATGGTTGCATATATCTGTGAAAAAGTTGTAGGAACAACTAAGGTTAACTATCAAGGAACTGAAATAGACTTTAAGCCACCATGGAAGAGAATGACTATGGTAGATGTAGTTAAAGAATATTCAGGAGTTGACTTTAATACAATAAATTCTGATGAAGAAGCTCAAGCTATAGCTAAGGAAAAGAACTTAGAATTTCCTAAACCATTAAATACAGTTACTAAGGGTGAAGTATTAGTTGCTTTATTTGATGAGTTTGGTGAAGAAAAATTAATTCAACCAACATTCGTTATAGATTATCCAGTAGAAAACTCTCCACTTACAAAGAAGAAGAGAGGAAATGAAGCATTTACTGAAAGATTCGAAGGATTCGTATATGGTAGAGAATTATGTAATGCTTATTCAGAATTAAATGATCCTATAGTTCAAAGACAAAGATTTGAACAACAAGCTAAGGAAAGAGAATTAGGTGATGATGAAGCTTATGTACTAGATGAACAATTCATGAGCGCTCTTGAAACAGGTATGCCTCCAACAGGTGGTATGGGAATGGGAATTGACAGATTAGTTATGTTCCTAACTGATTCAGCATCAATCAGAAACGTAATTTTATTCCCAACAATGAAGCCATTAGGAAAATAATTTTTAGATTTTAAAAGAGAACTGCTTTTGTAGTTCTCTTTTTTTGTAACTGTTGTTACAGAGTTAGTAATTGAAATGTATTATCATTAACCCATAATATAAAAAGTAGGGTGAATAAATAAATGAACTTAGAGAGTTTTCGCAGACAACACAAAGATGTATATAGAGCTATGGATGAAATGGGTTGTATTTTAAAAGAGTTTACTGAGTATAAAGAAAAGTATAATACAAAGACTAAAATACTAGCTGATATTAATAAAACAGTTATAGAAACTACAGCTATTTAAAAAAGATAAGAAATAGAATGAATAAAGAAGAAAGAGAATTATATTTATTAATAGAGTAGATGTATAGTATAAAACTTGCATTTAAAAGAGGTTAGTATATTTATAATAGTAAAAACAAATATGAAAAATAAAAAAATAAATAAAATTTCAAAAAAAGACTTGCATTTTTTTATGAAGCTGGTATAATAATTTTTGTAGTGATTGAGACATTCCG
>NZ_FPBY01000177.1 GCF_900116755.1 Clostridium sp. DSM 8431 | reverse complement strand
TGGTGCAGATGAAGGGAGTCGAACCCCCACGCCTAAGGCGCTAGATCCTAAGTCTAGTGCGTCTGCCAATTCCGCCACATCTGCATCTCTGTAAATTATTATATATTATAATATTAAAAAAATCAAGTACATAAATATATTTTTTATACAATGTATATATTTACATTATTATAGTAATCGGTTACTATATATTTATAAAAATAATTTAGGGGGTAATATCCATGAATATTATAGACAATTTAAAAAATGATTTTGAGAAAATTTTCAAAACACCTTATGAAAATATATTCTTCTCTCCTGGTAGAGTTAATCTAATTGGTGAACATACAGATTATAATGGTGGTCATGTTTTCCCATGTGCATTATCTTTTGGAACTTATGGAGTTGTATCAAAAAGAAATGATTCAAAGGTTGTTATGAACTCATTAAACTTTAAAGAATTCGGTTCAATAGAATTTGATTTAAATAACTTAGTTTATGAAAAAGCTCATGATTGGGTGAACTACCCTAAAGGTGTAGTAAAAGTTTTTAACGATTATGGTTTTAAAACTCCTCATGGATTTAACATATTAGTTTATGGAAATATACCTAATGGTTCAGGGTTATCCTCTTCTGCTTCCTTAGAATTATTAATGGCTGTAATTTTAAAAGAAAGCTTTAATTTTGATATAGACATGCTTCATATGGTTAAGTACTGTCAAGAAGCAGAAAATAAATTTATAGGAGTTAACTGTGGAATTATGGATCAGTTTGCTATTGGTTTTGGCTCTGAAGACTCTGCAATTTTACTTGATTGTAATACTTTAAAGTATAGATACAGTAAAATTAATATGGATGGATACAAAATAGTTATTGGTAATACTAATAAAAAACGTGGACTAGCTGATTCAAAATATAATGAAAGATGCTCAGAATGTGAAACTGCTCTTGCAGAATTACAAAAAGTTAAAAATATAAACTCTTTGGGTGAACTTACTGAAAATGAATTTGAAGAATTAAAGAATTATATAACTAATCCAATTAATAGAAAGAGAGCTAAACATGCTGTTTATGAAAATCAACGTACTTTAAAAGCTGTAAATGCTTTAGAGAAAAATGATTTAAATGAATTTGGAAAGCTTATGATTGAATCTCACAACTCTCTACGTGATGATTATGAAGTAACAGGAATTGAACTTGATACTCTTGTTTCTCTTGCACTTGAAATGCCTGGAGTTATAGGCTCTCGTATGACTGGTGCTGGCTTTGGAGGATGCACAGTAAGTATAGTAAAAGAAGACTTAGTTGATAACTTTACTAAGGAAGTAACAAAAGGATATACTGACAAAATAGGTTACTCTCCTACTTTCTATGTTGTTAACATTTCTGATGGAACAAGAAAATTAATTTAATTTTAAGGTGATATATTATGATAGATATAAATAAAGAATTAAATAGATTAATAAACTTTTCATTACAAAATAATCTTATAAAAGAAGATGATATCATCTATTCTAGTAATATGCTTATAGGCACATTAGGCTTAGATGATTTTAAACCTATCAAGATAAAGGAAAATCTTGAAACACCTTCTGAAATATTAGAAAACATCCTTGATTTTGCAGTTTCTAAAAAGATTATTGAAAACACAACTGCTGAGAGAGATTTATTTGATACAAAAATAATGAACTGCTTAATGCCAAGACCTTCTGAAGTAAGAACAGAATTTAATAATCATTATAAAAATTCTCCAAAGGAAGCTACTGAGTATTTTTATAATTTAAGCATAGCCTCAAATTATATTAGAAAAGATAGAATCAATAAAAATGTAATATGGAAGACTGAAACTCCTTATGGAAATTTAGATATAACTATAAACTTATCAAAACCTGAAAAAGACCCTAAAGATATAGCAAAAGCTAAACTAATAAAATCTACATCTTATCCTAAGTGTCTTTTATGTAAAGAAAATGAAGGTTTCTTTGGTAACCTTAATCATCCTGCTAGACAGACTCATAGATTAATACCTTTAAAGTTTAATAGTAAGGATTGGTTCTTACAGTACTCCCCTTATACTTACTATAATGAGCACTGTATAATTTTCAATAGTGAACATATACCTATGAAAATTTCTAAAACAACCTTTGAAAATCTTATTAATTTCCTTGATGTTCTTCCTCATTACTTTGCAGGTTCAAATGCTGATTTACCTATAGTTGGTGGTTCAATTTTATCTCATGACCACTATCAAGGAGGAAACTATACTTTTGCTATGGAAGAAGCCCCTATAGAAAAGGCTTACTATATTGAAAAGTTTAAGAATGTGGAAATAGGAAGAGTAAAATGGCCAATGTCAGTATTAAGATTAAGTAGTACTGATAAAGAAGAACTAATTGATGCTGCTGATTATATTTTAACTTCTTGGAGAAAATATTCTGATCCTTCTATAGAGATATTATCAGAAAGTAATGGAGAACCTCATAATACAATAACACCTATATCAAGAAAAAGAAATGGAAAATACGAACTTGATCTTGTACTCAGAAATAATAGAACTTCAGAAGAATATCCTCTTGGAATATTCCACCCTCATAATGAAGTTCATCATATCAAAAAAGAAAATATAGGATTAATTGAAGTTATGGGACTTGCTGTTCTTCCAGCTAGGTTAAAAGTTGAACTTTCAGATATTAAAGATTGTCTATTAAAAAATGAGAGTTCTATTTCTAAATATGAAAATTTATCAAAGCATGCTGATTGGTATAAAGAAATTTTAAATAAATACTCATCAATAACTGAAGCAAATGTTGATGATATTCTAAGAAATGAAGTTGGTTTAATATTCCTTGAAGTTTTATGTCATGCTGGTGTATTTAAAAGAAATGAAGAAGGTCTTGCTGCCTTCGATAAATTTGCTGCTTCATTAAAGGCTTAAGACAATGAAAGTTACAATTACAGAAGTAGCTAAAAGGGCTAATGTTTCCGTTGCAACAGTTTCACGTGTTATGAACGGAAACTACCCTGTTAAAGAAGAAACAAAAAAAGCTGTTCAAAAAGCAATTAAAGACTTAAACTATATACCTAACATGCAAGCTAAAGAATTAACTAAAAAAATTTCAAATACTATTGGAATAGTTTCTCCAAGTATTAATAACATGTTTTTCCCTGAAGTTATTAATGGGATACAAAATGAACTTAAAAATTCTAATTACTCAATAATACTTAATTGCAGTAATAATAATTCACTAGATGAAATTAGATGTATAAATGATTTAATAAGTAGAAATGTAGCAGGAATAATAGTTATAGACCCTAACACCAAAAATGTTAAGTCTAAATTTTATAACAATATTTCAAAACAAATTCCTATTGTTTTTATTAATGGTTACTCTCCTTCTGCAAATATTTCTTCAGTGTCAAATGATGAAGTCTTTGGAGCTAACATAGCATTAACTCATTTAATAGAAAAAAATCATAAAGATATTCTATTTGTGCGTGGTGAAAATAGTTTTTCTTATGATATAAAAGAATCTGTATATACTAATAAAATGAAAGAACTACATACTTTTTCTAAAGGAAATATAATTAACATTGGTGAAGGAAATAGTAAAGATACTGTTGATATCACAACTGAAGCTATAATTCCTATCTTAAAAACCAATAAGGCTACTGCTGTCTTCTGCTGTAATGACTTAATGGCTGTTGGAGTATTAAATGCTTGTAAGAAGTTAAGAATTAAAGTTCCTGAAGAATTGTCCATTATTGGTTTTGATAATATTGATTTAAGCAGATATGTAGAACCAAAACTTACAACTATCGACCAAAATATGTCTATGTTAGGCTCTAATGCAGCAAATTTATTGACTGAAAAAATAGAATTTGATAATAAATTTAGTAAAAGGGTTACACTTAACAATAAACTCATCGAAAGAGATACCGTTATTTTTACTCAGATTAAATAATTTCAAAATTTGTTGACATATTTATACTAGATAATTATAATTAACATTAATCAATATATAAAGCGATGACGAGAAGAGTAAGTTAAAGCTTCATTTTCAGAGAGAAAGTATTTAAGCTGGAAGTACTTTTAAATGAAATTAACTGAAGACTACCTCTGAGCGACTCTAATCAAGTACGTTTTTATCACGTTACGATAAAATTAAGTGACCTAGGAATCTTTATATATTTTTTAGGTAATTTAGAGTGGAACCACGGATATTACTTCGCCTCTATATTTTTTATAGAGTCGGAGTTTTTTTATATTGTAAATAAAAATATTTAGATACTTATATATACGAAAGGGGTAACAAAAATGATAAAGGTAACTTTAAATGACGGTTCTGTTAAAGAATTTGAATCAGGCGTTTCAGTTTTAGATGTTGCTAATGCAATTAGTGCAGGTTTAGCAAGAAATGCTTGTTGTGGTATTGTTGATGGAAAGGTAGTAGATTTACGTGATACATTAGATAAAGATGTTGAACTTAGCATTTGCACATTTGATTCTCAAGAGGGTAAAGATGCTGTAAGACATAGTATTTCTCACGTATTAGCTTACGCTGTTAAGAGATTATTCCCAGAAGCTAAATTAGCTATAGGACCTTCTATAGAAGATGGTTTCTACTATGACTTTGATGTAGATGTTCACTTCTCTTCTGAAGATTTAACTCATATAGAAGATGAAATGAAAAAAATAATAAAAGAAAATCCTGAAATAACAAGATTTGAACTTCCAAGAGAAGAAGCTCTTGAACTTATGAAGGATGAACCATACAAAGTAGAACTTATTAATGATCTTCCTGAAGATGCAGTAATATCATTCTACAAAATGGGTGATTTCACTGATCTTTGTGCTGGTCCTCACTTAATGTCAATAAAGAATGTAAAAGCTATAAAACTTCTTAAGAGCACTGGAGCTTACTGGAAAGGAAGCGAAAAGAATAAGATGCTTTCAAGAATCTATGGTACTGCATTCTTAAAGAAAGCTGACTTAGATGCTCATCTTGAAGCTTTAGAAGAAGCTAGACAAAGAGACCATAACAAATTAGGAAGAGAACTTAAGTTATTCACAACTAGTGAAGCTGTAGGTCAAGGTCTTCCACTAATCATGCCAAAAGGTGCAAAGATTATTCAACTTCTTCAAAGATGGGTTGAAGATGAAGAAGAAAAGAGAGGTTACCTTTTAACTAAGACTCCTTCTCTTGCTAAGAATGACTTATTCAAAATTTCAGGACACTGGGATCACTACAAAGAAGACATGTTCGTTTTAGGCGATGAAGAAAAAGATGATGAAGTATTCTGCTTAAGACCTATGACTTGTCCATTCCAATATGAAATTTATAAAGCTGATCAACATAGCTATAGAGATCTTCCTTTAAGATACAATGAAACAGCTACTGAATATAGAAAAGAAGCATCTGGAGAAATGCACGGTCTTATAAGACTTAGACAATTTACATTATCTGATGCTCACCTTATAGTTAGACCTGATCAATTAGAAGAAGAATTCAAGTCAGTTCTTGAATTAATCCAATACCTAATGGGTGTTTTAGGTCTAGATGAAGGTATTAGTTACAGATTCTCTAAATGGGATCCAAACAATACTGAAAAGTATATCAATGATCCAGAAGCTTGGGACAAAACAGAAGGTATAATGAGAAAAATCTTAAATCACTTAGAAATTGACTACTATGAAGCTGCTGATGAAGCTGCATTCTATGGTCCAAAGCTTGATTTACAATATAAGAATGTTCACGGAAAAGAAGATACATTATTCACAATTCAAATCGACTTTGCTGCAGCTGATAGATTTGATATGTACTACATTGATAAAGATGGTGAAAAGAAACGTCCATACGTTATTCACAGATCTGCAATTGGATGTTATGAAAGAACACTTGCTATGTTAATAGAAAAATATGCTGGTGCACTTCCAACTTGGTTATCACCAGTACAAGTTAAGGTTCTTCCAATTTCAGATAAGTATGCTGATTATGCAGAAGAAGTTGTTAAGAGACTTAAAGACCAAGGTATCAGAGTTGAAGCTGACTACAGAACTGAAAAAATCGGTTATAAGATAAGAGAAGCAAGATTAGAAAGAGTTCCTTACATCTGCGTTGTAGGTGAAAAGGAATCTGAAAGCAATACTCTATCTGTTAGAAGCAGAAAGAACGGTGAAGAAGGAAGCATCGATTTAGTAGAATTCGAAGCTAGACTATTAACTGAAATTGCTAACAAAGAAAGATAATTTATCCACAAAAAATAAAGTACAGTAAAAAAATCCTAAAAACAAGACAATCATACTAGTTTTTAAGCCAGTATGGTTGTTTTTTTTATATATTTGTATTTTTTCAAACAAATGTATATTTATTAGAGGAAGCTTCAATTTTTATTCCATCTATAAATATTGAGTCTCCAAAGATTTCACCTACTCTATATAGCATGAGTTTAAGTAACTTTTGTGACGAAGCTTGATTTTCCTTAACTTTGAAATAAGTCTTATATAAATTTGATAAATCCATCTCCTCAACAAATTGACTTAGCAAACGTACAGAATCATTACTTGAAATAATAACTTCTAAATTTATTGGTAATTTTAATTAATAACTTTTACCATTAATTATATAATTCTTTTTGAAATGCTTACATACCTGAAAGCTAGTTATAATCAGTACTCACTTTCAAAAAAAATTTTTACTTTTCTTTTTGATGGTTTTTTCGCACTTCTTTTTTACTTATATTTATATCATTGACTTTTTTTTGAATTTATTGTATTATTTACATAACGAAAGACCAGCTAATAATAGTCAAGTAAATTTTAAAAAATAATATTTTTTAAAAAAGGGT
>NZ_FPBY01000271.1 GCF_900116755.1 Clostridium sp. DSM 8431 | reverse complement strand
CATTCGTGTTTTACAAATGGTTTGTTTGCTATACCCTTTTTTAAAAAATATTATTTTTTAAAATTTACTTGACTATTATTAGCTGGTCTTAATAATCAAACTAATGTTAATGTTTACATTGAGTGTAATAAATTAAGGACTTTTACATCCTTAATTATTTCTTATATATTCAAGTATCATATTAGAAATCATTTTTATTTGCTTCTCCCCTGATATTCTAATATCACTTTCTAAAACACTTCCACTTAATGATAATTTTTGAACTAAACTCATTAATGTATGAGTAGTTGTAAAATATAATTCTTCAGCATCAATTGAATCCTTTATAGATCCATCAGCTTGACCTTTTTCAATATACTTTACTACTAATTCCTTAATAAATAAAATATTTTCTTCATATTCTTTAAGTCTATCTTTTTCGATTTTTTCCTTAACTATATAAGAATCAAAATCATGAAGATATTTTAAAAACTGTGGATAATCATTATAAAGCTTAAAAAATATATTTCCTAAATCTTTGAACTGCTCTAATCCATTTTGGTTTATAAAATCATCTTCTTCAATCTTTCTCACAAATTCAGCTCTTATATTAGTCCAAAACTTAATACCAACCTGAATAACAATATCTGATTTTGTTTTAAAATACCTATATACTGAAGCAACTCCAACATCTGCAGCCTTTGCAATATCAGTAACTTTAGTATTGTCTATGCCCTGAGCACAAAAAATTTCAGCTGCCTTTTCTACTATGTATTCCATTCTTTTCTTCTTAGATTGTTCAAATTCTACTTTTCTTTTATCTACAGGTTGCATTATTTCCTCCTTTGTGATAGACTAACTATCAATATGATAGTCAGTCTATCATAATTCACTATTCTTGTCAATAGCAACGAATACATGGAGGAATGTTTATAATGGATAAATCAAAAAATATCTTTGGAAACCCTATGCCTGCAAAAGTATATAGAAAGGCTGAAAAAACAAAAAGAAAGTATCAAAAAAAGTTTGGTGATGATTCTAATGAAACTTATAATTTAAAGACTGCAAACATTGACGTACTGTCACCAATAAATACCAAAAGCTTAGTACTTTCAGAAAGTGAAACAAACTTAAATGATGATAAAGGTATTATTATTGGAAATATAAGAATGGGATTTGGTCATTATAGAATTTCTATTGCCATGGCATCTGCTGCTGCAGCCCTTGGATATAATCCTTACTGGCTTGACCTAAACTCATTTGAAAATACAACTTGTAGTAAAGTAATTGGTTATCAAAACTCTCTTTACTCTTTAGGTTCAAGAATTTCTCAAAAATCAGCTTTATTTAATAAGTTTGTGTGGGAACCAATGAATTATACCGGATTTAAAAAATTAAGCTATAATTCTTCTGATCAAAAAACTGCAGAGCTTATGGCAAGTTTATATAAAACTCTACCAAAAGACATGCCATGTATAGCAACACATGTATGGCCTGCAGAGGCTGCTGTTCATGCTGGTATGAAGAATGTAGTTAATGCTATTCCAGATAACTGGCCAATGGGTCTTCATTTAGCAGAAGGTTCAACTCATCTTGTACAAACTCCTTCATCTTACCTTGGATATAGAACTCTAAAAGGAATGGATGGTAAAAAGGTTTTAAATCCAATACCAGCTGATAAGATTTTTGAATTTGGTCATTATATTGACCATGAACTAGTGGCAAACTTAGAAGATGACTGTAATAAAAGATTAGATAGAATTAATAATAATAAAGCAAAACGTTTCTTATTAACTATTGGTGGTGCTGGTGCTCAGCAAGAATTCTATTCTCAAATAATAAAAAAATTATTACCTTTAGTAAAAGAAAATAAAGCTGTTCTTTATTTAAATGTTGGTGACCACAAGAATGTTTGGGAAAGCTTAGCTTCATCAATTCCTGAATTAAAGGATTTATCAGAAACTTATTTTGATGACTGGAATAAAACAAAAGAGTTTTCTAATAAGGCACTTAATGAAGATGTTAAAGGAGTACATGTCTTCTATCACAAAGATATTTTTGCAGCAGTTTACTCTACTAATCTCCTTATGAGATCTACTGATGTTTTAGTTACAAAACCTAGCGAGCTATCGTTCTATCCAGTTCCTAAGCTTCTTATTAAGAGAGTTGGTGGACATGAAATGTGGGGTGCTATAACATCATCTGAAATAGGCGATGGTACTATAGAATGTGAAACTCCAGAGCTTACTTTGCAAATGATAGACTTAATGCTTGAAGATAATTATATTCTAAATATGATGTGCAATAAAATTTTAGATTTAAATAAAATAGGCAGGTATAATGGTGCTTACAAAGCTGTTGAAATTGCAATGACAATGAAAAAGTAATTATAATAGTAGGTGGTGAGTTTTATGAAAAGTATGTATATAAAAAGTCATGATAATCAAAAGTTTAGCTCCTTTGCTATTTTACTAAGAGAATATTGGTTTATAAGGCATTCAATGAATTTAATCCAAGTTTCCAAATTCTTTTTAGATGAAAAAATAGGGGTATTAGTACTTTTAACAAAAGATTTTTTGCAAGTCTTACATAAATACCTTTGAGTTTCTTTATTCTTACCATTTTTAACTATGTATTTATTTTTACAATGAGGGCAAATTAATTCTGTTGTTTCTTTATTATT
>NZ_FPBY01000022.1 GCF_900116755.1 Clostridium sp. DSM 8431 | reverse complement strand
TATACTATTTAGTGATATTCTTGAAAAAAATGCATAATAAAAGGACTCTATAGTTAAGAAAATCTTAACAAAAAGTCCTAATAAATATTTGCCGTATTGTATATTATAGCCATACTTTGGGTATAATATACAATATAGATAACAAAAATTTTGTTACAATTTCAGACAAAATTGTTTAATAAATAAGATTCAATAATTTTGATTATTTCTAAGAAAAAGATAAGAATACACAAAATTATTTACAGGCTCGCATTTCAGCTATAGCAGTTATTTCTATTAATACCAAATCAACATCTTTAGATAATTCCATATATATTTCTAACAAAGTAGACTCAGAAATAAAATCAAACCATAATGAAGATAAAGAGTATAAACAACCAACCTCACATGAAGAAACAGTACAAAATTATGAAGATACTACTGATGAGTATAATTTAGAAACTATTGAAGTTTATAATTTTTAATTTCTATAAGGATTTTAATATTCAAAGTAAAAGCTATATCAGTAAACTTAAACTTTCTGATATAGCTCCTATTCATTTTAAATATTAAGAAATTTACTCACCTCCTAATATTCCACTTCTTAAACCTTCTACTTTTAATCTATTTCCTACCACGCTCTCTACAATAGTAGATATTATTTTTTCTTTCTTGTAGCTTTTCTTAATTGTAATTCCAAATTTACTTCCTAATGAAATTAAACAAACATTAGTTAACTTCAAACTCTTTATATACTCTGTAGCCTCTTCTCTATTTTCTATAGAATTTATCCTGCTTACTATTTCATCAAAATTTTCTATTTCCTTAACCTTAGAAGCAGTTTTTTGCTTGCCTTCAATATAAAACTTTACCTTTCCATCTATAATCCCATTTATCTCTTCTTCTGTTAGCTTATCTATAAATTCAACAACTAGTTTTACAACTTTTAAAACATCATCTTTTTTATTTGACATCCTATATTCTCTCCTTAAATTCTAAAGTAACTGCTTCTATTTCCGCCTTGATTTTCTCTCTAGTTTTATTACTGCTATTTGACTTTTTCATAATAGCAGGTATCAATTCTTTAGAATCCATAAATTCAGGATTATTCCTTATCCTACTTTTAAATAACTTATATTTGTCCTTTTTAAACTCATTCAATATATTTTCATTAAAGTTAATCATATTATTTTCTTTTGATATAGTAACCATGTTGCCTACAACCCCTAGTAATTTAGGATTTAGATTATAACCTTTAAAACTAAATTCTTTAGAAGCTTCCCCTATTTCCTTTATAAGATTCTCTATATGAAAAATCAAAGAATCTATCCCTAAGGTAGATAAGTAATCAAACTTAGTTGGGATAATATAATAATCTGAGGCTACAATGGCATTTTGTGTTAGTAAATCAAAGCTTGGCTGACAATCTATAAATACATAATCATACTTATTACCAATATCCTTTAACCCTCTCTTTAGCATAAATAGGCAGTCATTTTTATTTTTACTTATATTCCTCCTGCCTCTTCCTCCTAATTTAATTGCCATTTCCATACTTATATCATATAAGCCTAGATGTGATGCTATTAAGTCTAATGAATTATTCCTTAAATATTTCCTATTTATATATAAATCATTAATAACATAATCATCTAAATTAACATCTTTATCATTTAATTTCCCATCAAACCAATTCTTTATAGTTTTTGAATTAGAATACTTCTTGCTCCATTCATCTGTATGCATAAATGAAAATGTTAAACTTCCTTGAGGATCTAAATCTATTAATAATACCTTTTTACCCTCACTTGATAATTTAGCAGCTATATTTGATATTAAGGTTGTCTTCCCAACTCCTCCTTTGTAATTTACCACAGAAATAACATTCAACTGATTCACTCCATATTATATTTTTATCAATACATATATATTAATAAATAACCTATAAAATTAATTTGCTCTTATAATTTTTTAACCTTACACTTGCTTTTACTTGGCTGTATTATGAATAAAAGTGATAAAATAGGTCAATCATTTTAACAGATTATTTTTAGGAAGTGATTAATTTGAATTCGTGTAATTATGATAAAGTTCTAGATATGATAAAGAACTTTAGCAACTCTGCTAAAAGAAAATTAATATTAGATATAAGCATTTTACTAAAGTTATCTTCACAAAAAGATAACTCAAACTTAATTTGCCCTCACTGCCATAATAAATACATAGTTAAAAATGGAAAGAATAAAAATGTTCAAAGATATCTATGTAAAACATGTAGAAGATCTTTTGTTCGTACTACCAACACGCCTATTTTCTCAACAAAAAAAGATAAGATAGAATGTGATGAAACCTTTTTTCAAGAATCATTTAAAGGTAATCATAAATCAGACGGATTTGTTATGCCAAGGAAAGCTCATAAAAGAGGCGGCGCTTCTAAGTACAGAGGTATTTCAAAAGAAAAGGTATGTGTTTTAACTGCTTTAGATGATAATAGAAATTTATATATAGCACCAATAACTATGGGTAAGCCATCCTCTAATGATCTTATAAGAAGTATTGGAAAAGCTGCTTCCCCTGGCAGCACATTAATAACAGATATTTCGTTTGCTTATAAAACACTATCTTCCTATTGCAAGCTAAATCATGTAGCTATACCAAAAGGACAACATTCCTTTAAGAATTTTAACATTCAAAAAATCAATAACCTTCATGGCAATATTAAAAGATTTATTTCTGTTTACAGAGGTGTTTCAACCAAATATTTAGCTAATTATCTGGCTCTTTTCAAGTACATTTTTTGTAAGATAGAAGGATCCCCACTATTTATAAAAGGTAGTCATCCTTATAAAAATACGAATTTTAAAGGACGTCCACCTATATTTAAATAGCTAGTTTTACTTATCACTTTATCTAAAAATACAGTCTTTTAAAAAAACAGCCTTAACTAATTTATAGTTATGGCTGCTTTTTGATATCTATTATTTATAACAAATCCAATTTATTATTTTTTCAAATACCACTCTATTTATTTTTCCCGTTTTCCCTCTTTTTATTATAAGTGGATAATGATCTCCATTAGGAACTAAAGTAAATTTAATATTTTTTCCTTTTGCATGTTCCTTCATTGAATACAGCGACCCTTTATTATACATATCTTCATCCTTACTTCCTTGAATAATAAGGGTATCTCCAGAAAACTTATTAACACCATTAATAGCTGTATACCTCGATATCTTAGAAAATTTAAAAAATTCTAATACATATACCCAAAATCCAATTAAATATGAAAATAAGCCTAACCTTTTCTGGACACACTTTCTAACATACTGCCCTGTTTTATTAAAACCTGCAATTATAACTGCTTTATCTACTTTTATATTATCTATATTTAGTAAAGCTGCAGCTGCATATCCTCCTGTACTATGTCCAATAAGAATAATTTCACTAAAAGGGCTTTTTTCTGATATAAAGTTTACAGCTGCCTTTGCATCAAGTATAAATTGTGAAAATCCATTGATTTTTTTACCTAAACTCTCTCCACATCCTGTCATGTCATATGCAAACACTGTAAATCCATGCCTTACAAACTCTTCTATTTCTAAACTATAAGATTTATGAGTTAATCCATATCCATTTACCAACACAATTATAACATTATTTTCTTTATGAGATGATTTATTATAATAAAAATGTCCTGTCAATTCACTTTTCCCTGAAGTAAACTTAACTTTTTCATCTTTAATATTCCTAAAAAGTCCTTCTTCTCTTGTATCTTCAATTCTTTTCCCAAACTGCTTTATGTGAACAGTTAAGGTGATAATAAAACTTATTAAAAGCATTACTAATATCCCTATAAATATTATTTTCATATCTACTATCCTACGTTTAAAAGCTGTCTTTCAGTATTCCACATCTTAGCATACTTTCCACTCTTCTTAATTAATTCATCGTGATTCCCACTTTCTACAACTTTTCCAGCTGAAACAACAACTATTTTGTCTGCTTTTTCAATAACAGAAAGAGTATGTGCAATCATAACCACTGTTTTCTTTGCCTTTAACAGATTGTTAATAGCTTCTTTTACTGCTATTTCATTTTCTACATCTAGATTTGCTGTTGCCTCATCTAAAAGCAAAATAGGTGCATCTTTCAATATTGCTCTAGCTATAGAAAGCCTTTGACGTTGACCTCCAGATAGTTGACTACCATTTTCTCCAACAGTACTTTCATATCCCTTTTCCATCTTACAAATAAATTCATGACAATTTGCTGCTATGCATGCTTCCTCTATTTCCTTATCTGTTGCTGAAGGACGGGCATAACGTATATTATTTCTTATAGTATCATCAAACAAAAATACATCTTGATCCACCATTGAAATTTCTGATAAAACCTGCTCAGCTCCTGCTGATTTTATAGAAATATTACCTATTTTAATATCTCCACTAGTTGGTTCATAATACTTAGAAATTAGATTTAAAATTGTTGATTTTCCTGAACCTGAATCTCCTACAATAGCAGTTAATTTCTTATCAGGAATACAAAGATTTATATTATTTAAAACTGGCTCATTTTCAACATATGAGAAATTAACATTTTTAAATTCTATATCATGTTTCTTAGGTTCAAATAAAGTATTACTTGATATATCCTCTTTTTCATTAGCTACCTTTAAAATTTGTCTTTTAGCTATCATTAAATTTTTATAGCTAGTTAAATCTACAAAAATTGTATCTGATAACTTTGATAAGAATAATGGTAGGAAACTAATAATTAGGTAATCCACTGCATGAATATTTCCTGCTATAAAAGCTTTTCCTGCTATAATAATAACTAGAGGCATACTAAGCCAAGATAAAATGCTACGAACCATTCCTATTGGTATAATCTTTGCTTCAAAATAAAAACTAATATCACTAAATGCCTTCATGCTATCTGTAACAGTTTTATTTTTAATACCTCCAATACCATAAGATCTAAAAGTTTGTATTCCTGTAATATATTCAACAATACTGCTTACATTTTCTGAACATATATCACTTTTTTGTGAGCCATACTTTTTAACCTGTGCAAAAGAGCATAACATTCCTGGAATTAATACCAAATCTGCTGCTAATAATATTAATGCTGATGGTAAAGATAGTGAACCTACAAATATTATTAACATAAGAGAAAGAGTTATATTTTTAGCCAAGTCTCCTGTTTTATGAGTTAAAATAGATTCATAGCTGTTTACATTAGAAGTTGCTACATTTACATATTCTCCTGTTTGAAGATTAGAAAAACGTGATAAAGGTATTCTCTTTAATTTATCTCCTAAGAATAATCTAATATTTTTACTAACCTCTGCGCCACCAATTTGACCTTGTACATATCCATAACTATAAATAAATAGACGTAAAATAAAAATTAAAAGCAATCCACCTGTAAGTTGTAAAATATTTTTCATGTTAATAGAACCATCCCATAGTGATTTAAATACATTGTAAATCACCATAAAATTACATCCTGCAAGGAATCCCTCAACAATTGTAAAAGCAATTGATAAATTTAGCTTCTTATTTCCCTTTAATAATTTTTCTGTGCTCATATAGCTTCGCCTCCCTCTAATTCATATGACATAGAACATGCTTTTTCGTAATCTTTCCAAGACTTGCTATAATAATCATTTTTCTTCTTAACTTCATCATGAGTACCAAAACATGTAACTGTATTATTTTCAACTACAGCAACACGATCACACATTTTAACTACTCCAAGTCTATGGGCTACAATTATTACTGTTTTTCCTATGCAAAGATTAGATATAGCTTTATCAATTTCCACTTGATTTTCTGGATCTGCAGCACTTGTTGCTTCATCTAATATTAATATTGGAGCATTTTTTAATATTGCCCTAGCAATAGCAATTCTCTGCTTTTCTCCTCCTGAAAATCTAGCTCCAAAGTTACCAACCTTTGTATCATAACCATCTGGAAGCTTCATAATAAAATCATCTATTTGTGCAAGTTTTGCTGCTTGACGAACTTCTGCTAAACTTGCCTTACTGCCCATACGAATATTTTCAAACACACTATCACGAGTTAAAAATGTTTTTTGAAATACAATAGCTACATTTTCTAATAGCTCTTCATAATTTATATCTTTTACATTAATTCCTCCAATGCTTACACTTCCACTATTTACATCATAGAAACGTGATATTAATTCAATAATAGTACTTTTTCCTGCTCCTGATTTTCCAACTAGAGCTATCTTCTCGCCATTTTTTATATTTAAAGAACAATTATTTAATACATCCTTTTTTTCCATCATAAGAAAATCTAACATTTTTTAATGACACACTATAATTTGATGGAAAGGATACTCCACCTTCATAAACAGGTATATCTAAAATCTCTTTTGTCTTATTAATTCCCTTTAAAACTTGAGCAAAGTTAGAACCTAGCTCTTGTAATGGACGTAATTCTGTTAAATATAAAGAACCTATAAATGCAAAAAGTAAGAAAACACTTGCTGTAATAGAACCATTTAAGAACCAATATCCTCCTATAGGAACCATTAAAAGCATTCCACATTCTGTAATTAGAACATAAGCAGTATATGGAGGTCCCATTTTCCTAGATACCTCATTCCATACCTTATTTTCTTCTTCAATTGTATCTGAATACTTTTTAAAAGATTTACTTCCCATGTTATATGCTTTAATTAATTTCATTCCATTAATATATTCAATAATGGCTGAATTTAAACCTGATATAGATTTATTAACTCTATCCATCATTGTATCCATTCCTCTAAACATAATAGTCATAACTAGTAATGCAAGCACTAATGGAACTACAGAAATTACCGCTAAAGGTATATTTATAAATGCTAAATATACAAAAACTACAACAGGTCCACACATATAATAAACTAGCTCTGGCAAGTGATGTGCTAAGAATAACTCTAGCTTTTCAATATCTTCGTTAAGAACTGTTTTTATATCTCCAGTATTTCTTTCACTCAACTCCCCTAAGGGAACTCTTGCCATATGTTCTACTACCATACAACGTACTTTGTACAAGGAATTATAAGCTCCTTTATGTGATAGAGCACCTGATGCTGAAAACAACACAAACCTTATAACAATTGCAACTGAAATCATAATTGCATTTTCTACTAATACCTCACTAGTACAACTCCCCTCATAAGTAGTTTTTAACAATGTATACACCCCATAGTATGGAACCATTATTGAAATACCACTTATAAAAGAGCATAGAATTGATACGTATAAGTAATACTTATCTTTCCCAGCCCAATGCATAAGCTGTTTTATTGGGTTGTCCTTCTTTGTATTCTTCAAAACCTTCACTACCTTTCAAAAATTACTACATCTTATAATGCATTTATTTTCTTAATTATCTATAGAAAATATCTGGTATAATTTATCTTCATTTTCTTTTGTAACTAATAAATTATCTTTTAAAGTTCCCTCATGAAAACGAATTACTCTAGAACAAGTATTACAAACAAATTCATAGTCATGAGTTACAATAAAAATAATTTTCCCTTTTTCTGAAAGTTCATTAATAAGTTTAGAAACCTTAATCATACCATCATAATCAAGTCCTGAAGTTGGTTCATCAAATACAAGTATTTCTTTTCCTGAAATCATACTTACACCTACAGCTATCCTTTGTTTTTGTCCTCCTGATAAGGTATTGGGATGATATTTTCTATAAGGAAGTATTCCTAACTCATCCATTGTTTTTTCAATTAAGTCCTTATCTGGATTTTTAATTCCAAAGGACATTTCTACTTCTACACTTTCTGCAAATAGCTCATAATTTACATCCTGCATAACCATATAACACTCTTTTAATCTCTCTTTATTTGTACATTTCTTACCTTTATAAAAAAAATCTCCTGTATATTCTTTGTGCAATCCACATAAGGTTCTTGAAAATGTAGTTTTCCCAGCTCCATTAGATCCTACAACAGCTACTACTTCTCCTTTTCCAACAGATACATTAATGTTTTTTAATATAGCTTTTTTATCATGCCTAAGTGTTACATCCTTAATTTCAAGAACTGGTTTATTAACTTTAAAGCTATCCTTTACTGGATGAACACTTTTTAACTCTACAGCTCTAAGTCCCATTTCTTTTCTTAACTTATTAGGTATTGCTCTGAAGTTTTTTGAATTATATATCTTATCAATTTTCCCATCCTTAAGATATATAATTCTATCTGCTAAATCTAACAAGTAATATAATCTATGTTCTGCTATAATGATGGTTTTGCCTTGACCTTTTATAAAAGCTAAATATTTCTTCAAATCATTGATTGCAGCCATATCCAAATTAGATGAAGGTTCATCTAACAGATATACATCTGGATTCATTGCATAGACAGAAGCAAAGGCTATTTTCTGCTTTTCTCCTCCTGAAAGCTTAAATATATTTCGCCCCTTTAATTTTTGAATCTGCAAATCATTAATTGTTTTATCTACACGCTCCCTTAGTTTTTCCTCTGGAAGTGCTTCATTTTCTATACCAAAAGCTATTTCACTGTCTGTATCAACATTAAAAAATTGAGTCCTAGGATTTTGAAATACTGATCCTACCTTTTCTGATATACTATACATTTCTGCACTTTTACTATTGATATTATCAACTAATACAGTTCCATCTAAATTGCCCTCATAGAAATATGGAATTAATTTATTTATTAAACGTGTAATAGTAGTTTTTCCACATCCACTTCTTCCACACAATAAAATACATTCACCTTTTTTTATCTCTAAATTAATACTTTTAAGTCCTGCATCACCTCTTCCTGGATAAGAAAATGAAATATCTTTAAGAGTAATCATATTTATCCTCCTTTATAAACAGCGACCTAAAATAAAGTAAGCAAGAAAACAAATAGCTATAATAACATCTGAACAGCCTATCCTTATTTGAACTAAACAAGTTCTACTCTTTGGATTTTCAATTCCTCTTGTTACTGAAGCTATTGAAAGATCATCTGAAGCTTTAGATGCTGCCATCATTAAAGGTACATAAATACAGTTAATAGTCACACTTGGATTTTTCAAAAAGCCTCCAATAGATGGTGCAACATCTCTCATCTTCATTGCATCTTTTATAAAGCTCCAATCCTCGCGAATTGTTGGAATATATCTCAGCATAACTGCCATTGGAATTACAATCTTCTTTGGTATCTTTAAGTAGTTCATTGCTGATAAAAATTCATTGACTTTTGTTGTTGAAATAAAAATTCCTGATAACATACCACAAGGATATACTTTGTGAAATAACCCCAAAAATGCAATTAACATTGTACGAAGTATACTGCTATCCATATTAACAACAATACTTGTAAATCCATACACAAGACCATAAACAATTAAAGCTATAAAGGAATAATTATTCTTTCCAGAAAATACACCGCAAATAAAAATAAGAAAAATCAATCCTAATTCATATTTTAATGATGGAGCCATCATTGCTGAAAATACACAAATAATTATCAGTAATAATTTTGTTCTTGGGTCAAACCATACACCTTTTTTATCTCTCATCTTAATCATGCTGTAATACCTGCTTTTTGAAATTGCTTCTTTAACATTTTACTTCCTATCCATCCACTAAAAGCTGCTACAACTATTGTTCCAAAAATAATTACATATAATAGCCATGATGATGCTGATGCACTCATAGTATCAATGTAAGCTTGTTCTGTACCATTTTTAAGCATAGTACCAGCCCATCCTTCTGGATCAATAAAAAATAGTACATATGTATAAACTCCTGCAAGGGATAAAATAACATATGAAATTAAATTTACTATACTGTTCTTATATTTTTTTAGACCTGCAAAAATATCTGCTATTATTGCCATTGCTATATATCCTAATGAAAATGCCCAATGCATACCTGTTGCAAACCAGATTACTCCCATAATCAGTCCTAAAATTGTAATGCTCCAAGGTTTTTGTACTTTTGCAACCATTAATAAATAAATTGGTCCACAAAGTAGTGCACTTCCCATTGGCATATAAAAAGTAAGAACTGGATTAGGTGCAAAAGGAATCCCCCCCACTAAAGTGAAAACAAAAAATAATGCTGTAAAAATTCCTGTTGTAACTAGGTCCTTTACTGTAAGACCCTTTTGATTTATCTTTCTTTGAGTTGTCATTTAAACTCCTCCTTTTCAATCTTTCTTGTTATATTGACTAAAAAATTCTATTATGATAACATTTGGTTAGCTAACTTATATTAAAAATCATACTCTATTGATAATATTTTTCAATAGTTTTAAATAACCTTTGGCTAATCAAGGTATTGATTTGGCTAATCGAGGTATGAAAGGTAAATGCATATGAATGATATTATTAAAGAATACTATAACCCTTTTTTATGTAAAAATGGGTTTACTTTAACTGTTGATGATGAAAACAATGATTCTTTAGGTGTTAAATGGAAACTTTCTGGAGACTTAGGTGAGGGCACTTACTGGATATACTCTAAAGCAAACTTATTTTCCATAAAAATGCATGATTTCTTCTTTTACGAAGATTTCTTAATGGAACTTGAATTAAATGAATGTATGAATCTAACTTACTATGAATCTATATCTGGTGAAGAATTCTCTCCTTATAGAAAACTTATGGCAGGATGTATAAAAACCTCAATAGGAAATCATTCAAACTATAGAGCTTTAATTCATAAAATGATTCCAATTAGATCTATTGGTATTGAAATTATGCCTGCTTACTACGAAGATTATTTAAAAACTAGATATTCAGAAGAATATAATTCACTTAATTTAGCCTTTAACAATATAGAAGAAACTGTATATATTCCAGAGTTAGTTCAAGTTCTATATCAAATAAAAAACTACAAAGGTACAGGACTTGCGGCCCACTTATTTTATGATGCCAAAGTTACTGAAAGCCTATCACTTATAATTGAGTATCAAAAAAGATCACAAAAAAAGTCCAAGAAAAAGCTTAGTGATTCTGACATACATCAGATGGAAAACTTAACAGCCTATTTAAATGACCATTATGTATCAGAACTCTCTTTAAATAATCTTTCAAAAATTGCCTGCATGGGAGTTTCTAAATTAAAAAGCTGCTTTAAGCAATACAACAACTGCACTATAACAGAATATATACAACAACGCCGTATGGGACATGCTGAAAACTTACTAGCAAACACAACACTTCCCATAAAAGTTATTTCTAACACAATCGGCTACAGTAATCCAAGCCGTTTTGCAGAATTATTTAAGAAAAGTACTGGATTATTACCAACTGAATACCGTAAAATTTCTCAAGGCATATAAATAAGAGCACTGCTTATATCCCTAAAAGTAATATAAGCAGTGCCCTTATTTATTCTTTAATATTCAAATCTTTTAATGTTAAAGGAACTTTTTTATATTTTTCTATCATCTCTGTTGCTCCAATACATTGGCCTAAGTCCTTCCAAACTTGACATGCTCCTAAAAGAAATTGTACTTCCTTATTATTCTTATTTCCATTTATGAAATCATAATAAAATCTCTTCATAAACCGTCTTATACTATCTGGCCATATTTCTAGATACATTTCCCTTAAAGTTTTTCCTTCAGCAGTATTATCCATTTCATAAACTAATAAATCTAAAAATTTATTTTTTTCTTCTTCTGCATGAAAGAAACCATCTTTACTTAATTGTTTATTCATACTAGGTTCCCAAATAATATTATTATTTGTTCCTGTCATTATTAAATTTCCACACTCTGTATATGTAACTATCCTATGAAACAATAATATGCTATTTTCAGGATCTTCAGGTTCAAATTGATTTTGAATATTGATACATATAGGAACCTCTCCAATATAGCCCTGAATCATGGAAAAAGGTGAACTAATTATTGTATTTTCAATCTTTTCAAACCTCCAAGGCCTTAGTTTTCCAATGACTCTTCCTAATATATCTATCATAGGAAATAAAACATGTACACTACACTCTGCATTTATACATTTAATATTACAATGCTTTTTCAATCCATTACTTAATTTAATATAACGAGATACATTTATTAAATCTGGATAAAAAGTATTCAGCCTATAGCTACAATTATTCTTTTGAGCTATCTTAATAAACTTAATATAATCATCTTGATGAACAGGATGTTCTTGGATAACATTAATCCCCTTCTCAAGAATTCTTTCTACAATATTACTTCCAGCCCCTCCTACAACAGTTGATTTTACTACTACACATACTAAATCAACCATATCTTTTGTTATTTCATCAATATCAGTATATAAAGGGACTCCATATTTACAGGCACATTTCTTAGACCATTCACTTCCCCTAGAAAGTATTCCTACTAATTCATATTCTTCCTTAAGGTTTTCTAAGGCTCTTAAATAAAACTGTCCAAACCCCACTCCATTAACAATAACTCGAATCTTTTTGTCCATTTTAAATTTCACCTACTTCATAGTCTAAATTATATTGAAATATTAAATCTTTATCATTATGTATAATATTTAAAATTCCTTCTGAGATAAGATCTTCTAAAACTTTTTTACTATCTAGAACTTCAAAAGGCCAATATATTCCTGAATCACTATTACAGTTATATAGCTTTTCTGCACAAATAGATGCAACTTTGCCATTTATAAGGCTAGAATTATCACATTTAAACCCATAGCTTTCTATTGTTTTACCCTTAATTACCTCAATCCAAATTTTATACCATTTATCTGTGCTTTCAGTATCCTTTAATATCTTATCTTTTACATTTCTAGCAACATGAAATATATTCTCCTTCTCTGGATTTTTTAATACTTGTAAAAAAGCTTCATTCATAATATTTTTATAGGAATTCTGAATCTGTACATTATGCCAATGTAATTCCTTAACTTTATTTTTACTTGCACTTAATATCATCTCTTCTGTCAAATATTCAAAACCTCTTGCATTCCTTGGAAACACTTCTGGTAATCTTATAGCCTTTCTTGTTTCCTTTCTTACTTCTCCATCATAATAATATACATTAGACTTTCCAAAGCCCTTAAATATACTAAGTAAATAATCAACACATGCTGCTGTGGTTACTTCTTCATTTCCCCCAGCATAGACATTCATTTTTTCAATGCTATGATCATCCATCTTATTTTTTATCCATGCTAGAAGCATTCCTGATAATCCAGGAAGGCTTCCAGCACCTAAAATCATTGTATTATTTTTGGATTCTTTTAAAGTTTGCAATATATCCACTCCAAAAATATCTACATATCCTATATTTTTTTCTTTAGTAACTTCTGCTATCTCTTTTGATAAATAATATGATGGCCCAGCACAATTGACTACTACATTACAATCTTCACAGAATAATTCTAATTCACTCCTATTTAAAATATCTAGCTTAACATATTTTATACCATTTTCTCTTTTAACCACTTCTGATCTCTGTCCACATTTTATTGGATATTTATCTTTTAGACAATTTAATACACATTCTCCTACTGATCCTCTATATCCTAAAATTCCTATGAACTTATTCATACTAATCCTCCATCATTAAGATACTTGCAATATCCTTAGCATAACTTGGTAATAAACAAGTTAAATGCTTACCTTCTATTGGCACAATATCTACATTTCCCATGACAGCACTTCTCCAGAATTCTTCATTATCAGTAGGTTCAACTGGTAAGAAATCAGTATTCTTATCCTTACAGCTCAATACCTTTGTATCTCCCATATAGATTCCCGCATCGTAGGAAATTACTGCTCTAAAACTATGACAGAATACCTTATATAAAATATCTAATCTTTCCTTGTTATATCCAAGTACTTCTCCATTTTTATCAGATAATGTTGAATATAAATCTTCTAAACGTTCTTCATGAGTTTTCTTTATTAGCTTAGCATAGCATTCGCTAATAGGCTTAAATTCACCATCTAGTTTTAGTAAATCTTCATTAGATATATATCCTTTATGTTTTTCACTTAGCTTACTAATAGCTTTCTTTAACAGCTCATCATCCACTGTATGTCCTATAGCTCTTACATCTGCACCAATAATCATTCCAAAACCTCTTTCCATAAGCAACTCATTATCTAGCATTCTTCTACTTGGTGTTGTATCAATATTTATAAGAGATCTAACTTTCATTCCTGATTCTTCTAAAACCTTAGCTATTTCAAGAGCAATAAGCCCTCCCATACAATAACCAACTAATTCAAATTCTGTTTTTCCAGTCTTAATTAATTGATCAGCATATCTCTCACCTAAAGTTTGTATAAGTTTATTAGAGCTTATAGATAAATACTCATCCATATTGTTACATCTTAAAGCTAATAATGCTCGTCCTTCACACTTATTCATATAAGATATTACATAATTATAGGGACTTATTGTTCCTGTACCATCATGTACTAAAACCTTAGCAATATTACTCTCATCATCTGCTTTTAAAGTGATTATGCAACTATCTTTATCATTAGAATCTACATCACCAGTTTCTTTTTCAATTAGCTTTTTACATAGTCCTTCTATTGTTGGAGCTTCAATTAAAGCAACCATTAATTTATCCCATTCCCAGTCTGATGCTTCTGGAATTTTTTCCTTCATCTTAGCTACTACTTGGGCTACTAATAATGAATCTCCACCAGCATCATAGAAATTTTCATTTCTCCATATGCTTTCTCTCTTTAATGATTCTTTCCAAATTTCAGCTACTGCTTTTTCTAAATCTGTTTCTGGCTCTTCACCTTCTGATTGTATAAATGGATTTTCTCCACTCACTCTTTTTTGAAGTTCCTTTCTATCAACCTTTCCATTGTTTGTTAATGGCATATTTTCAATAACTTCTATTGAATTAGGAAGCATATAATCAGGAAGCTTATCCTTTAAATATGTCTCTATATCTTTACTTTCAATTCTCTTCTTTTCTGATGCAAATTTAGCTACAAATACTGTTTGACCTAAGACTTCTAATGGATTATCTTTCTCTGGAAACATTGACATTATATTAATGCCAGCCTTTCTAAGCACATCTATCCATTGGCCTTTTCTTAGGAATATCTGTTCATCTTCTGCTCTAAAATCTTCTACACCATTTAATCCATTAAGGAACTCTATAGAAGTCATTAATGCATAATTATTTCCTGTAGCATCTATGATAACAAGATTACCATTTGGTACTGACATTTCTCTAAATTGTTTTAAAACTCTTAAGGCATCATTGGCATTATGTAATACATTATTGCAAAGTATTAAATCTAAAGAAGATGCTGTCAAATTTTGATCCCAGTAATCTTCATTAATATCATATAAACCATATTTAACCCAAGGATACTCAGCAAATCTTTTCTGTGCTTCATTTAAGAAAGAATGAGATATATCTGTATAAATATACTCTACAGAGTAATCTTTTAATCTATTAATTAAATCAATACTTACTCCACCTACTCCTGCTCCTACTTCTAGAAGTCTAAATTTCTTACCAGGATTCTTTTTATTAAATTCCTTTACAAAAATTTCTATATTATCAACAACAACTTTATTAGTGCATGTACTAACAATATTATCTTTATAAGCTGCAAGTGCTACTTTAAAATCACCTTTAGGGAAGAATAAATCAATTGGATCAAGCTTTCCTCTCAATAATGGTAATAAGTTTTCACGTGTATCTTTAAAGAAATTCATCATTAAATCACTATAGTGAACTTTTTTATCTACTTCACTCCAATTTTCCCAGGACTTATCAGCATCATCTATTTTAATATCTGTATTTAATCTAAATTTTATATCTTCTGAACTTAGTTCTACATAACCTTCTGTCTTTACAGCTCTAAGCCATCTTCTTATTAATGGTTCATAATATGGATGAACTTTAACTAATCTATATATTTCATCTAAAGAATACCATCTATCTTTGTCTGCAAATACTCCAACACTTATAAATGTTTTTAATATATCTAATAATGCCGTATGATTTGAATTATGTAACCATTCTTTAAAGTTATCAACTGTTGCACTAAAGAAGTCCTCACTTGAATTAAAGTATTTGCTTCTTTCTTCTAACTTAGATATAACATTTTTATCTTCTTTTAACTCTTCAACACAAGGTTGAACATAGGCCTTTATTATGTCTTCATTTTTTTCCCAAAGAACTACTACTGATTCTTCTACATCATTGTATGAATTAATAACAGATTCAATTTCACTTAATTCTACACGATGTCCTCTGATTTTAACTTGATTATCCACTCTTCCTATAAACTCTATTACACCATTTGGTAAATATCTTCCACAATCTCCTGTATCATATAATCTCTTGCCTAATCTTTCAGAAAATACAAACTTCTTATCAGTTAAGTTATTATCCCCTAAATACTCATCTGCTAGTCCCATACCTGCAATAAATAACTTTCCTTTTACGTAATTAGGACATTCCTCCATATTATCATTTAACACATAAAATTGTTGATTTGATAAAGGAGTTCCATATGGAATGCTTCTCTCAAAACTTTCATTCTTATTAATTTCATAATTTATTGACCATATACTAGCTTCAGTAGCTCCACCTAAACTTACTAATTTTACATTATCAAATAAATTGTATAATCTCTTAGGAAGATTAACTGGAATCCAATCTCCTGAAAGCAACGTTAATCTTACTTTATCTGACCCTTTTTCTTTTTCTGCTTCTAAATATGATGATAACATCTGCATTTGAGCTGGTACTGTATTAGTAATAGTAATTTCCTTTTCTTTAATTAGTCTATTCCACTCAGCAATATCCTTATCTCCTTCTGGAAACACTATACTTCCTCCAACAAAGAACATTGAAAATATATCAAATACTGATAAATCAAATGCTAAATTTGCTATTCCTAATACTCTATCCTTTCGTGTAATATTAAATCTCTTAACCATATCTTGAATTGTATTCATAGCTGCTTTATGAGAAATTACAACACCTTTAGGTTCTCCTGTACTTCCTGATGTATAAATTATATAAGCAGGACTATTGGAATCTACTATCTCTGATTTTACTTGTTGATTTTTTAATACTTCTAACTCTTCAACGTTGATAACTTCTATTTCTCCTATGCTTATTTCATTTTTATTTGAAGTTATAACAAATTTCGCCTTCGAACTAATTTCTATTTTATCCTTTCTAAATCTTGGATATTCCATGTCAATTGGAAGATATGTTCCTCCAGCTAGAAGTGTACCTAAAACTGCTGCCAGCTGCCATATTCCTTTATCTAATTCTATTGCAACTATATCAGCCTTTTCAATGTTGCAATCTATAAGCTTATTTTTTATAGCCATTGCATAATCCCCAACTTCTCTATAAGTAAAAACTCTTCCATTACTAAATAAAGCTTCTTTGTTAGGATACAACTCAACATTTTCACAGAATCCCTTATGTAATGTCTTATTTAAGAATTCTTCCTCTGTTGAATTTACTCTTCTTCTAACTTCTATAGTATCTTTAGGTAAATCTATTATAGAATTTTCACATTGCAATCTATCTATATCTGTTTCATTAAGTAATTTTACAAAAGACTCAAAAGCATCTTCTATCATCCTTGCTGGGAATATATTTTCTCTAACGTCCCAGTTAACTAAAATTCCATCTTTATACTCCATAACCTGGCAGTCAATTAATACCTGTGGAGTCTGACTTATCTTATATAATAATTTTCCTTTACTTTGTCTTTTATCTAATCCTAAAGTGCTTGTATAAACATATGGAATTATAACTTCTTTCTTTTTTTCTCTAGTCATTTGACGTAGAACTTCTACCCCTGTATAAGATAAATGCTCTAAATCAGACCATAATTGTTTTTGTATATCTTGAAGTCTTTCACTAAATTTTTTATTTTCCTTTGTTTTAACTTCCAATATGTCTACTACAGTAAAATCACCAATAATCTTTTTAATTTCTGAATGAATATCAGGTCTATTTGCCATAGTTATATTAATAGAAAAGTCTTTTTCAGTTGACCAATAAGCCAAAGTTTCAGCATATAAAGATAAAATAACACTTGAAAGAGTAACATTATTTTTATCAGCAAAACTTTGTAAAACTTCACATCTATCCTTATCTATATAATTATTAAACTGTTTAATTAAAATTTTACCCTCTACCTCGTCTTTAGGAAGATCTGGTGCTTCAGGCATTGTTGAAATTCTTTCCTTCCAGTACTCTTCATCCCTAAGATGCTTTTCTAAATACTTAGGATATTTCTTTTCATTATCTTGATAAACAATTACATCCCTATAAGACAATTCCTTTGAAGGTATCTCCCCATTAAAATAACTCTTTTCTAATTCATCAATTATAATATTAATACTTGTAAAGTCTGCTATTAACATGTCTAATGATAAATGAAGAATTGTTAAATCATCCTTTAAAGTTGTAATTTCTAAGTCATATAATGGACATTCATCTATGCTATATTGCTTTTCTGATAATCTTTTTCTAACACTTTTTAAATGCTTTTCTGCTTCTTCTTTCGAAACATTTCTCATATCCCATTCCTTTATTTTAGGTACAGTATATTCTTCTAAAATTTGTTGAACTCCATTATGTTTAATTACAGCATGAAGCATATCATTATTTTCAACTACTCTTTTCCAAGCTTCATTTAATTTTGATACTTCTAAATGTGGAAATTCAAATTCAGAATAAATCTTACATCCTATACCTCCATAAGTATAAGATTCATTTCTCCCTACTAAATAAGCTGATTGAATATCAGTAAGCCTAAATTCCTTGAATTTATTATCCTTATCAATAATTACACTATCATCGTGCTTTTCTAAATATGAAATAATATCTTCCTTATATTCCTGTAATTCTCTTCTTGCATCTATATCTATAACACCTTTAGGTCCAGTAAAACCTAATTTTCCATTTCTCACTTGAAATTTAACACCTTTTTCTTGATACTTTAAAAGTATTTCTTCTATTTTCATTTTATCCCCCTTAAAAAAATCCTTCTTCTATTTCTTCATTGCTATCTGCTGTTTTCATATTTTCTGAGAAGATTAATTTTACTAACTTAGATATTGTTGAATTTTCAAAAATATCTTGCATAGATATTCTTACATTAAACTTCTCATTAATACCATTTACAAAATGTAGAGCCTTTAAGGAATCTCCACCATTTGAAAAGAAGTTGTCCTCTGCTCCTGGATTTTCATACCCCAATACTTCCTTCCAAACTTCTCCTATTGATTTTTCTTCATCTGATACTAATTCTTTTCTTTCATTTAAATTTATACTTTTTATAGTTTCCTCTGCTATTTTAATTAACTTTTTATTATCAACTTTTCCATTGTCAGTCTTAGGACATTCATCTAATGACATGATATAATTAGGAATCATATATTCTGGTAAAAGTAATCTTAAATGTTCTTTTATATCTTCTTCACCTAAATTTAAATTACTGCGATAGAATCCTACTAAGACTTTACCTTTATTTCCTTGTACGCATAGCACATAACTTTCTAATATATTAGGATAGCTATTAAATGCTGCTTCAATTTCTCCAAGTTCAATACGATATCCGTTAATTTTAGTTTGGAAATCCATTCTTCCTAAGAACTCTATATTTCCATCACTCCAATAACGCCCCATATCTCCAGTAAAATATAATCTTTCATTAGTTACAGGATGAATAATAAACTTTTCATTGGTTTTTTCTTCATCATTCATATAACCTGAAGCCAAACTCTTTCCTTCAATATATAATCCTCCTGGAACCCAGTCTGGAGAATTATTTAAATTTTCATCTAAGACATAATATTTTTGATTGGACAGTGGCTTTCCATAAGGTATGCTCTTCCACTCCTTTGGAATCTCCCTTGGTATTTCAAAACTATTAGACCAAATTCCAGCCTCTGTTGCTCCTCCTAAAGATATGAGTTTTACACCAGTAAATATATTTCTTATTTTCTCTGGCAGAAACATTGGTATCCAATCTCCACTCATTAATACTAGTCTTAAATCTTTTCTATCTAGCCTTTTTTCATATTCCTCATATTCAACTACCATTTCCATAGATGCAGGTACACTATTAAAGATAGTAATATTATTTTCATTCATTAAGTCAATCCAATGTGATGGCTCTTTCATCTTATTATTGTCAGGAATAATTAGTGTTCCTCCTACACCTAAAATCCCAAATATATCATACACAGACAAATCAAAATGAAGTTTCGATATACCTAATGCTGAATCTCCTTTAGAAACCTTAAACCTATCATTAACATCTAGTATTGTATTTACTGCTGCCTTATGGCTAATCATTACACCTTTAGGAGTACCAGTTGTTCCAGATGTATAAATTGTATAAGCTAAAGAAGATGAATCTTTATCTTCAATAATTGATATATCCTTCTCTAGATTTTCACCAGTAACCTCTATGCATTTCCATTTCTCTAACCACTTATTATTTTTCAAATATTCCTTACTTACTAATACAGTTTTTGCATTGCTATTTTCTAATATCTTTTCTAAACGCTCTTTTGGATTATCTGTATCTAATGGTAAGTAAGCTGCTCCTGCAAACAATATTCCATATACAGAAACTATTTGTTTCCATCCTTTTTTCATCAAAACAGCTACTAGCTCATTTTTGTTTGTTTTAATATCTTTTAGTTCTTTACAAATATATAAAGCCTTTTCCTTTAATTCTCTATAAGTAATTTTCTTATCCTTATTAATTACAGCAACCTTATTAGGATATATTCTTTCCATTTCTAAAAACAAGTTATCTAAAGTCTTATCCTCTAACTGCTTCTCAGTTTTATTGGCTTCTTCCCTTTCTATTGAAATAGGAACTTCTACTAAACTTGTAGACTTTATATTAAATAAACTCTTATCATATGCTAATCTTTTTAAAAGCTTTGTATATGAATCAAACATTTCATCCAGCATACCTTTATAAAATAATTCATCCACACTATCCCAAAACAAGCTTAATCCTCCATCCTGCTCTAGCACTTGATGATCCAACCAAACTTGAGGTGTTTGACTAACATTATAAACAGGCTCTCCAATCCATTTATCACTTCCACTATTGTTAATTCCTAAACCACTTGTAAATACAATTGGCATAATAGAACCTTTTATATCTCTCTTCTTTTGCTTTAGTTCACGCTCAAATTCAACAGCACTATAATGGGTATGTTCTAAATCTCTAATAAGCTGTGATTGAAGATTTTTTACACGCTTCAAAAAAGTATCTTCTTTACTATTCTTTATTTCTAACAATGTTAAAGTAGTAAAATCTCCCACCAATTGATTTACTTGAGGATGAAGCCCTTCTCTATTAAATTGTGTAATATTAAGAGCAAAATCTGAATTTAAACTCCATCTACGTAAAACTTCTGAATAAGCAGCAATAAGCATGGATGCTGGTGTAATTTCATATTCTTTTGCTATTAACTTTAAATTACTCCATTCATTTTCACTTAAATAATCACTTCTTCTATTAAATTTCTGATTTTTAATATCCATTTCTTTTTTTGCTAGTTTAATATCTGGTGCCGATGAAAAGTTATCTAATCTATCCATCCAATACTTCTTATCTTTTTCATAGGACCCTAATTTCTTAATTTTATTTAATCCTAAAACATAATCTCTAAATGAAAAATCTAAATCTTCAAAACTACAATTTTCATCAGAATATCTCTTTAGCCATTCTGATAGTAAGTGGAACATACTCCATCCATCAAAAATTAAGTTATCAAAACTTACATGAAGCCTTATCTTTTCATCACTTAAAACAGTTCCTTTAACTCCAAATAAAGGCCATTTCTCTGTATCAATAACTTCATGAGACATTTTTAATCTAATATTTTTTAATTCTTTATCTTTTTCTTCATCTGAAAGTAATCTTAAATCAGTTGTTATAATTTTATATTCTGGAACATCCTTCAATATCTGTTGTTCACCTGAAGGAAGTATTATTGCACGCATCATTCCGTGATATTTAATCATATCATTTAAAGTTTTTTGAAGCTTTTTAACATCTGTATATTCACTATCTAATTCAAAATAGCAATGGGTTGAAACCTGGCCTAAGTCATATAAGCCTTTCCTCCCAATCCAATAAGCCTGCTGTACATCTGTTAATGGGAAAGGTTCATTTTCTTTATTTTTATCTCCATTAATCTCTACATAATAACTTGATTCAATTACTTTACCCTTTTCTATAAGTTTATCTATACAAGCTGCCTGCTCTCTTAATGTCTTATTTTCCATAATGTCCATAATAGAGAATTCTACTCTAAAAACTTCTCTAACCCTTGCAAACATTCTTATAGCAATTAATGAATCTCCACCTAATAAATAGTAATTATCTAAAGCTCCTATAGTATCAACTTCAAATATTTCTTTCCAAATACGAGAAAGTTTCTTTTCTGTTTCCGTAACAGCCTCTTCTACTTTATGTTCCTCTATCTTTGAAGCTGAATATATACTTATACTCTTTCTATCTATCTTTCCATTTTTACTAATAGGAATCTTATGTAAACTGTAATACACCTTGGGAATCATATATTCCGGTAGCTTTTCTTCAATTTCTTTTCTGATATATTTAATATCTAATTCATATAGTCCTTTTTTTGATATTGATGCATATATATTTCTTCCTCCTATTGATGAATCTTCACTAGGATATGAACATACATACTCAAAATTATTTTGCTTTAACTTCTTTATCCATTCACTATTGCTTAATATTAAAGATCTACTTTCTTTTGTCTTATCATTTTCTAATACAGTTGCTGCAATATGTTGAAGACAATTCTTATCTGTAAGTTCAAGCATTAATAAACAACCACTTGAATTTAGTAATTTCTCAATTTCTATTAATGACTCATCTATAGCACTCATTTTGTGTATTGCATTAATTGCTAAAACACAGTCATATTTCATTTCTTCTAAAGCCCTTTCATCACCCTTTTTTAAGCTCATTATTTTTGTCTTAAAGAAAGGATATATATGATTAAGCTCGTTTACTTTATTTATAAAATAAGCTGATGAATCGGCATATACATATTCAATATTCAAATCCTTTACTGCTTTTAAGATTTTACCTGTAGTTTCAATATCTCTTGTACCAAATTCAAGAATTCTTACTTTTTCCTTTGAATCTTGAACTATTTTTTTAATTTGTAAAATCAAAGTATTTAAGCTTTCATCCTTTCCTGGTAAAGCTGCTAGCAAATCATTTGGTGATAATTTATTTTTCTCATCATAATAAACATCTACAGGATTCTTACTTCCTTTAATAACTTCAATTAAATATTCTTCTAAAGTTTTTAAATAAGTATCTAAAGCTTCAATATCCTCTTTATTTCCTTTATAGATTATTTCATAATTCTTTTTTGCAGCAAAAAATACTCCTTCTTTCTCAACAAAATCATGTGAAATTAAGTCCTCTAACCAGCATTTAACTGTTTCTTTTTGTTTATCTATGACCTTACTACTTTCTGTAATTTCACTGTATGTATATCTTTTCCCTGGTATTAATATATCTAAGCTCTGTAAAGTATTTAACATAATCTTACATGCTCTTTTTTCTGCATATTTAATTATTTCATTATAGAGATGTTTATCATCTTTAAACTCCACACTTTCACCTAGTAGTAATTTCTTACTTTCTATTTTCTCTTTAACCTCATTTTTCAAATAATATAGTGGTTCTTTTACACATTCTTCAGTTTCTAAATAAGCAATTAAATGATTATCTCCAATCTTACCTTTATTAGCTTCTACAACTGCATTTTTAACATTATCTATAGACTTTAATGCTGACTCAATTTCTCCAAGTTCAATTCTATGTCCATGTATTTTTACCTGAAAGTCCTTTCTTCCTAAAAACTCTATAGTTCCATCACTCAAGAACCTTCCTTTATCTCCTGTTTTATACCATCTGTTATCATATTCATTTATAAATTTTTCAGAGACTAACTTATCATCTCCTCTATAAGTTCCAACTCCATCTCCACCAATTAAAAGCTCACCTTCAACATAAAAAGGCACATCTAATCCATTATCATCAACAACTCTATAACTTTGATGTGGCAAAGGTCTTCCATAAGGTATTGACTTCCAATTACTTGGTAGTGGTAATTTTACTTCAATATAATTTGACCAAATACTAGCTTCAGTAGCTCCTCCCATAGCTATAAACTTGCATTTCTTTGAAACTTTATCTAACCTCTTAGGAAGATCCATTCCAATCCAGTTTCCAGATAGCATTACTGTATCTAAAGGTAATTTTTCATTCTTAAGTTCTGTATATATAAGAAGCATATCTAGCAATGCCGGTACAGAATTCCATTTATTAACCTTATATTTTAAAATTAAATCTAACCAGAATTCAGTATCTTTACTCTTTTCATCAGGTATTGTAATAAGAGTTGCTCCAACAGCTAAGCTTCCAAACAATTCATAAACAGATAAATCAAAATCCATAGCAGATATACCTAAAATCTTATCTTCAGATTTAAAATTAATTATTTTATTTACCTCATTAATTGTATTCCAAGCACCCTTATGAGTAATCTCAACACCTTTAGGAAGACCAGTTGTACCAGATGTCATTATTATATAAGCAGGACTTTCAGGTGAAACCTTTGGTAATTTTGTTATAATTTTTTTACTTAGAATCTCTTCTATTGTCCATACTTTTACATCCTTAGGCCAGGTAGTTAAATTATAATTACTCTCATCAGTAATGGTATAATATATTCCTGTTTTTTCGTGTATTAACTTTCTTCTCTCTTTAGGTTGATTCAAAGTAACTGGAACATACAAGTTTCCTGACATTAAGATTCCTAACGCTGCTACTGCTTGCTTATATCCTCTTGTAGTTGAAATAGCTATAGGTCGCTTGTGAATATCATTCTCAATTAAAAAACTAGACAATAATACAGCCATATTAAGCAGCTCACCATAAGAAATTGTTTTTCCTTCTTTAGAATCAATAATAGCAATCTTATCTGGTGCTTCATTTGCCTTCTCTATAAATTTAGTATGAAGACATTTAGGATATTCAATATGATCAATATATTTTTGAGCTTCTATAAACTCTTTTTGACTTTTAGGCAATACATCAAAATATTCATTCCATGATTTTTTACTTAAATTATGTAAAAGCTCTTCAAAGCTATTAATCATATCATCTAACATTCCTACTGGAAATAACTCTTCTACAGAATCCCAAGTAAGCATTACGCCTTCTTCATCTTCATAAGTCTGAAAATCTAACCATATACCTGGAGTTTGTGAAATCATATATGAAAACTGACCTAAATTATTTGTAAACTCTTCATTTACTAGTGTATTACCTAAATTACAAGCAAAAACAACTGGTGCAATATTTTGTTTTTCTCCATATATTTTTGTTATATCTCTTTGAACCTGCACTCCAGAATAAGCTGTATATTTCATATCTTCATGAATCTGACCTTGCACAGAATTTAATACTTCAACAAAACTTTTTTTACTATTTATATCTACTTCTAATAGTAATAATGTGGTAAAATCTGCCACTACCTCTTCCAAGCCTTCATATTCCGTTTTTCTATTGAAAAAAGGTATGTTTATTAAGAATTTTTTATTGCTGCTCCAACGTTCCAATATTAAAGCATAAGCTGATAAAAGCAACATTGCAGGTGTAGATTTATTTTCTGCAGACTTTTCCTTTAATATCTGCCATTCATCTTTTAAAATTCTAACAATTCTTCTTTTAAATCTAGGGCTTGAAATTGATCTTGGATCTTTTTCTAAAGGTAATTCAGGTCCAAAAGGCATATCTTTTACTCTCTTGCTCCAATATTCCTTTGCTTCATCTCTTTCCATTTCCTCTGACTTTTGTATATTTTCTAGGTAAACTTTAAAACTCCAATCTTTAGATTTTTTAGGCAATTCCTTAAGAACATATGCTGATGCTAAATCTCTAAGTATAATCTGCATGCTTTGAACATCTGCCACTAGCAAAGCTAATTCAAAAATAATTCTGGTTTCATTATTAGGAAGTAAACATAATCTTAATGATGCTACCTGCCCATTATCTACATCGAGTTTTCTATGAGATAATTCTTCTCTTATATCCTCTAACTTCTTTTCAACCTCTATATCTTCCCTAAGATCAATAACTGTTATATATTCTTCATAAGGTTTATCCATAATTTCTTGTGTACCATCTTTTAAAAATCTAGCTCTTAACATTGGATGATGATATTGGACCTTTTTCCATGCCTTATTAAGCCTATCTACATCCACATCATGTCCTGAAAATTCTAAATATGCATGACAGTCAACACCACCAAGTTCCTCCCCTTCATTTCTTCCTACTTTATAAGCATATTGAACATCTGTTAATGGAAAAGGTTCATAACTTTTTGCTCCCTGCTTTTTTATTATCTTAGGCACATTAGTAACTTTTTTACTTTTACTACAAATTAGCTTCCACCATTGTTCTAAGGTAGGTTTTTCCATAAGCAAACCATAAGGTATTCTTATTCCCTCTTTTCTTAATAGATTTACTAATCTCATAACTTTCAAAGAATCTAATCCCAAATTTAACAAATTCTCATTATCTTCAAAATCCTCTCCACTTGGCAATTGAGCCCTAATTTGATTTTTAATATATATATATTCCATAAAACTTTATTTCACCTTCTTCTATATTTAAATCATATCTGAGCAGATTACTTAATACTTGCTATTTCTTTTAATTTATTAGAATCAACTTTTCCCATTTTGGTAAGGGGCCACTCCTTAATAAACATAATCTGATCAGGTATCTTATATTGTGCAATTCCTCTTTGTAACATCTCTTCATGAATTTTTTGCTCATCTATCTTAAAATCATTTTTCAACTCAATAAAAGCACAACTTCTTTCCCCAAGAAGATTATCAGCTATACCTACTACAACCACTTTATTAACAGCTTCAATTTGAATTAAATAATCTTCTATTTCTGAAGGTAATATTTTTTCACCTGCTCTATTTATTTGTTCTTTTATACGACCGAGAATACATACATTTCCATCTTCTGTAATTACTGCTTTATCACCTGTTTTATAAAAGCCATCTTTTGTAAACCTAGATTCATTAGTTGGTTCTTTATAATAACTTTCTATGGTATAAGGTCCTTTTACTACTAGTTCTCCACTTTCCCCTTTTTCAACATCATTCTCATTACTATCTATTATTCTTATAATGTCTGCATCTGATATAGGTTTTCCTTGACATCTTACACAACATTCCCTAGTATCCTTTGGATCTGTTAGCAAAATTAATCCTTCTGCTGTCCCAAATTGATTTATAAAAATACAATGGAAATTATCCATAACTTCAATAGCTAACTTTTCATCTACTCGTGCTCCACCAATAAGCACTACCTTTAAAGTTGAAATATTATAATCATCAGTTTCTAAAAGTTCTAAACAAAGTTTGGCTGTTGTAGGAACAAAATTTGTAATAGTTACTCCCTCACTATCTATTAAGTCCATAATTTCATCAGGACTTAGATAATAACTTAGTATAACAGTTCCACCTGTACATAAGGTACCTAGAATACCTGGTGATGCTAATGGCATATTATGAGCAATTGATGAAGCTGCTAAATATACTGAACTTTCATCAAAACCACTTCTTTTTGCAGACATTCTAGCATTATAAATATAATCTGCATGAGTTCTAGGAATTAATTTAGGTTCTCCAGTTGTTCCACCTGACATTAAAAGTACTGCCACATCATCATAAGAAACCTTTCCACACCAGTTTTTACTTAATCCATCTTCATCATCTAAATTAGTAAAACATTCATCTACCAAAATAGTTTTAACAGATGGGCATTCTGCCTTTATTACATCAGCTATTTGATTATATTTATAACCAACATATTCTTCTGGAGCAATATAAGCTAAAGCATCAGTCTTCTTAATTATATTTATTATTTCCTTCTCCCTATATCCTGGTAATACCAAGACAGGAACAACTCCCATTATTAAAAAAGCAAATAAAATTTCTACAAACTCCTTAGTATTAGTACATTGTAAAACCACAATATTATCATTTTTAAGACCTAACTTTTCGAACTTGCCTGCAAATTTCATGCTATTAATAATTAGTTCGTCATATGTTACTATTCCACTCCTATCTTTAATGGCCACATTATTTCTATATCTTTCAGATAATTTTTTTAAAAGTTTTTCAAAAGTAATTTCTTCAAACCCCTCAACTGAAAGATATTTTTTTAAATTTTTACTCTTCATTACTGCCCTCCCATTTCTTTCTTTAAATACATTTTTAACCAGTATATCACAATCGATAATGAATTTCAATTATATTTATCATATGAATTTTAGGACAAAGTAGCTACTTCCACGCTTTTCAGCACAGTAATCAGCTTTGTTGAGCCTGCGATTTTTTTAATATCTTTACCATTTTAGATAGCTTAAAAGTCCTATTCATAACATTTTGCTCACTTGAAAATTTTATATTTTCCTAAAATTTTCAATCTCCAGTACATAAAAAAACGGTTCTTTCCAATGTTAGTTGAAACAGCCTAGATTCTATTATATAATTTGAATAATAAAATCTAGGGGAAAGAACAAAAGATGAATAATTTAATTAAATTACTAGATAAGAATTTAGAATATATACAACATCAAATTATAGAAGATACTATTTATATTTATGTAAAATCTATTAAGGAGTATCCTTGCTGTCCTTATTGTGGTACAACTTCAAAGAAAGTTCATTCAAGGTATAAAAGAACATTTCAAGATTTACCTATTTAAGGCTTAAAAGTTAAAATTATTATAAATAACAGAAAAATGTTT
>NZ_FPBY01000256.1 GCF_900116755.1 Clostridium sp. DSM 8431 | reverse complement strand
ATTTATCAAGAGCCGTGTGCGAGGCCCGCATGCACGGTTCTGTGAGAGGAAAGACCTCAGAAAAAAATATTTCTGAGGTTCACCTACTCGATAAAGATTAAAATATAATAACATATTGGAGGTAATAGTATGGCTGAATGTAAGTATAAGAGAGTAATGTTAAAATTATCTGGAGAAGCGTTAGCAGGTGAAAATGGTTTTGGGCTTGATTTTAACGTTGCAAAAAAGATAGCATTACAAATTAAAGAGATTGTAGATATGGGTGTAGAAGTAGGTGCTGTTGTTGGTGGCGGTAACATTTGGAGAGGTAGAAGCGGTGAAGGAATGGATAGAACTACTGCTGATTACATGGGAATGTTAGCTACTTGTATCAATGCATTAACTCTGCAGGATTCTTTAGAACAAGTAGGAGTAGATACAAGAGTTCAGACAGCTATTGAAATGAAGGAAGTTGCAGAACCTTTTATAAGAAGAAGAGCTATGAGACATCTTGAAAAGGGAAGAGTTGTAATATTCGCAGCTGGAACAGGTAACCCTTACTTCTCTACAGATACAACAGCCGCATTAAGAGCTGCTGAAATAGAAGCTGAAGTTATATTACTTGCTAAAAAGGTAGATGGAGTATATGACAAAGATCCTCATAAGTATGAAGATGCTAAGAAATATGATAAGTTATCATATATTGATGTATTAGATCAAGGACTTCAAGTAATGGATTCAACAGCTACTTCATTATGTATGGATAATGATATTCCAATATTAGTATTTGGTCTTGATGAACCAGAAAACATCAAAAAAGCTATTCTAGGCGAAAAGCTTGGAACTATAGTAACAAAATAATAGGAGGGTTTTATGATTAAAGAAATTATTAAAAATTCTGAAGAAAAAATGCAAAAAACAATTTCGGTTTTAAAATCTGATTTATCTACTATGAAAGCAGGAAGAGCTAATCCAAGTATGCTTGATAGAGTGCAAGTTGAATATTATGGAAGCCCATGCCCAATTTCACAAGTAGCAAATGTATCAGCTCCAGAACCAAGAGTACTTATGATTACTCCATGGGAAAAAACAATATTACAAGATATTGAAAAAGCTATATTGAAGTCGGATTTAGGTTTAAACCCTTCAAATGATGGATCAGTAATCAGACTTATAATTCCTGAATTAACAGAAGAAACAAGAAAAGCTCTTGTTAAAAATGTTAAGAAAACAGGAGAAGACGCTAAGGTTGCTATAAGATCTATAAGAAGAGACGCCAACGACAAGATAAAGAACTTAAAGAAAAATGATGATATATCAGAAGATGAAGTTAAAAGAGGCGAAGATAACGTTCAAAAAGTAACAGATTCTTATGTAAAAGAAATTGACACTATTATAGCAGCAAAAGAAAAAGAAATAATGTCAATATAGGTTATAAAAACCTGCTTTATGCAGGTTTTTTTATTAAATTTTTAAAAGGTATGGAGGTGTTGCCCTTGATGAAACTTTTTAAAGGTATAAAGAAAAATGATGAAATTGAAAATAATGAATTTGAAATTGATATGGATAGAATACCTAAACATATAGCAATTATAATGGATGGTAATGGAAGATGGGCAAAAGAAAGAAACCTTCCAAGACAATTTGGTCATAAGGCAGGAGTTGAAACAATAAGAAAGATTATAAAAGAGGCAGATAGACTAGGTGTAGGATATGTGACTTTTTATGCTTTTTCGACAGAAAACTGGAAGAGACCACCAGAAGAAATAAGCGCATTAATGAAACTTTTAGTTCAATATTTAAGACAAGAAATAGATGAACTAGATAGAAATAATGTTGTTATAAATGTTCTTGGTGATATATCAAGACTTCCTAAGGAATGTATTGATGAAATTAATAAATCTATAGAAAGAACATCTAAAAATACAGGTATTGTAATGAATTTTGCATTAAATTATGGAGGACGTAATGAGATTACAAGAGCCATGAGATTAATAGCAGAAGATATAGAAAATAATAAAATATCTCCAAAAGAAATAGATGAAAAAACTATAGAAAAGTATCTATATACAGCAGGGATGCCTGATCCTGATATAATTATAAGACCTTCAGGTGAACAAAGATTAAGTAACTTTCTTTTATGGCAGTGTGCCTATTCAGAATTTTGGTACTCTAATATAAATTGGCCTGATTTTACTGAAGAAGATTTAAAAAGAGCTATACATGATTTCCAAAATAGAGATAGAAGATTTGGTGGACTTAATAAATAGAACAGGGGTTGATTTTGATGAAATCTGATAATAGATATTTAGGTGCTCTTATGATTGCTCCTTTTATATTATTTATATTTTTAGGAGGATTTCCTTTAGAAATATTTACTTTTGTATTATCTGCATTAGGACTATACGAATTTTATAAAGCACTTAGAGAAAAAGAATTTAAGCCTATAGATATAGTTGGATATATTCTATTGCTTTTATATTACTTGATAGGACATAATTTTGAAGCTTTAACTTACATATTAGTTTTAGCAGTATTTATACTATTAATTATTCCAGTAATTAATTTAAAGTATACATTTATTGATGTAGCTTTAACAGTGCTAGGATTTTTATATGTAGGTGTATTCTTTAGCTTTATATACTTAGTAAGTGAAATGCCAGGTGGAAGTTTCTATGTATGGCTTATATTTATAGGATCATGGATGACTGATACAACAGCTTATTATGCAGGAAGACTTTTTGGAAAAACTAAGCTTTGTCCAGAGGTAAGTCCTAAGAAAACTGTTGAAGGTTCTTTAGGAGGACTTGTGGGAGCTACTTTATTCTGTGGTTTATATGGTGTTTTTGTAACACGTTATGTAGCATACGTTCCATTATATCATTTCTTTATAATTGGAGCTATATGTGGTGTATTTAGCCAATTTGGTGATTTAGTAGCCTCATCTGTAAAAAGATATGTAGGTATTAAAGATTACAGCAAACTTATACCAGGTCATGGTGGAATATTAGATAGATTTGATTCTATACTATTTAGTGGTGTTGTTGTATTTTACTACTTAACATTTATATTAAATCTTTAAAATTATTAGAGTATTGCTTTGTGTGTTAATAAAAAACATTAAGCAATACTTTTTTAATGCATAGACCAGTTATACAAAAAAATAAAAAATTTTAAAAAATAATTTTTT
>NZ_FPBY01000184.1 GCF_900116755.1 Clostridium sp. DSM 8431 | reverse complement strand
AAGGGAAATCCAACCAGCTAAACATAGAATTCTACCTGATGGAATGATACGCTTTTTTACGGGTATAGGTTCTTTAAAACCTCCCAGGGGGGGTACATCTATCTTCTATTCAGGAGTATTATACTAAACTATATTAAATTTGGTTAGATTCCTTTTGGAATTTAAATAAAAAACTATTTTAAATTATGAAATGTGTATTTCCCTATCGGGGCGTAAGCAAAGTAATAGATAAGAAAATTAATATCAATTTAGACATGTAATGTTCGTTAGAATAGTAAATAGTTTTCTATCAAATGTTACAACTAGATTATACAAGGGAGGGCAATATTGTTACAGCTTTACGATAAAGATCATAATAAAATAGAAGGATTAATTAAATATGAGGATTACAAGATAGAAAGTGTATTATCAACTGGAGATAAAACACTTTCTTTTTTATATCCTAAAATAGCTTCTGAAAATATTGAGCTTGAAGGATATATCAGAAATAAGACAGATGAATTTGTTATTAAAGAAATTGCTAATAGTGATGATGATTATATTTCTGTATTAACTAAAGTTAATGTTGAAGATTTAGAGGGCAAAGAATGGGATAGATTTGATACCACAGGGCAGACTATAAAAACATCTTTAAATCTAGCATGTGCAGGAACTGGATGGGCAGTAAAGTTAATTGATAATATTACAAAGAAAAGAACAGTAAGAAAGACAGCTTGTTCCTCATGGGATATCATCCAGGAAATTAAAGATACATATAGAGTTGAATTAAGCTTTGATAGTTTGAATAAAATCATAAATGTTTATGAGAAAATAGGAGAAGATAAGGGAGTTTATTTTATGGACTCTCTTAATCTTATAAGCCTTGATTATAACAATGATACAAATGATTTTTATACTAGGATAAGAGCAGAAGGAAAAGATGGCTTAAAGCTTGATGGTAATGGTTATTTAGAAAATTATCAGTATTCAAATAAAGTAAAAACTTTTTACTGGAAAGATGAAAGATATACTATTTTAGAAGATCTAAAAGAAGATGCTAAAGCAAAGCTTGAGGAAGTTTCTAAACCTAAAAAATCTTATGAATGTGATATTGAAGATTTAGCTAAGACAAATAAAAAAGAATATAGCATTTTAGATTTTAACTTAGGTGATATTATAACCTTAATTTCTAAGAAAGACAGGTTTAGAGATAAGCAGAGAATTGTGAAAATCATAGAATATCCTGATGAACCTGAGAGAAATTCATGTGAACTATGTAATACAATGGCTTCTTTTGAAGATATTCAGAAACAAGAAAAGCAGGTTTATGAAACAGTAGATAATATAACAAGTGATGATGGAACAATAGCAGAAACAGCTATTAAAGGTGTTGTAGAGCATATTGTAATAAACAAAGCTGACATCAATGACTTAAATGCAGCTAAGGCAAGAATAGGACAATTAGAAGTTACAAGTGCTACAATAAATGATTTAACTGTTTTTAAAGCAAACATGAATAATTTAGTAGCTACAAAAGCAGATATAACAGACTTAAATACAGCTAATGCAAAGATAGGAATTTTAGAAAACAGCACAGCTTTAATTAATAATTTACTTGCAGGCAACATAACAGCAGACATGACACAAACTATTCATCTTACAGGAAAGAATGTTGTAATTGACGAAGGTATTATAAAAAATGCGATGGTTGAAAGCTTAGATGTAGAAAAGATTAATGCAGGTATAATTTCAACAGATAAGTTTCAAATTAAATCAAATACTGGTGGCATAGAAATTGTAGGAGAAACTCAGCAATGGAGAGATGAAAATGGCAGAGTAAGAATGATTGCTGGAAGGGATAACAACAATAAATTTACCTTTGGTGTTTTTGATGAAACTGGGCAAGGAACTTTAATTGATTCTACTGGAGTAAAAGAAAAGGCTTTGGCTGATGGCATTATTAAAAATCGTATGATTAATAATAATGAAATTAGTGGTGAGAAGATTAATATAGATAGTCTTATAACTGAGGTGAATTCAAATAATACAAGTTCCATAAGATCTACTAAAGTGTTACTTAGTGATGAGGGGCAAACTTTAGATATAGGATTTAAAAATGTTAATAGCAGCATAACTAAGTTAAAAGAAAATACTACAGCATTACAGACAGAAGTAAGTGTTCATCAAGGAAAAATAGAAGGATTAATTAAAGATACTAAAATAGATTCTAATGGAGCAACAGTGAATTTAAAAGATGATTACATATCATTAAAAGCTACAGTTGCAGGAATTAATTCAAGTGTTTCTTCGTTTAATAGCTCACTAAGTTCTTTAAATAGTAGAGTCACATCTAATACAACAAATATAAGTCAGCTTAATAATAAAATAGCTCTAAAGGTTGAGAGCAGTGATGTTATTAATGCTATTAAGCAAATAAATTTTAATTCACCTAATTATATTAAAAATGGCTGCTTTTTAAATGGTTATGATAATTGGGATGAGACTTTAGAAGAAGATTCGATTAAAAGTATTGTTGATAGTACAAGTGGTTATAAAAAATCTTTTAAGATAGTTACTAATGCAAATAATGAAAACATAGTTCAAGATACTGAGGTGTTGCCAGCTAATACAGTCTATACAGCAAGCACATATTGTTTTGTTGAAAAGGGAATAGCTTCTTTAGTAATCTCTATAAGAAATTCAAGTGGAAAAACTGAAACATATGAAGTTAAATCTTCAGGGCTAGGCTGGCAATGGCTTGAATTAACTTTTACTACTAAAATTGCTGATTCAGTTGGTTTATATTTAGGAAATTATTATAATGGATCATCAAGTTTTGGAACTTATTATTTTACTGCAGTAAGTATTGTAAAAGGAAAGTACAGAAATGATTGGCAGGAAAGTTCTACTTATGTTAATACAAGTCTTGCAAACTTAAGCATTGAGAAAAACAAAATTGTTTCAAGAGTAAGTAATGTAGAAACTAAATCAACAAGTTTAAATAATACTGTAAGTAGTCTATCTACAAGGGTAAGCACAGCAGAGCAAGCAATAACACCATCAAGCATAGTTGCTAAAGTGACTTCAGGAATAACAGGAGGAAATCCTTTAAGCACTACAGCTTGGAAGTTAGAGAAAAACAATTTTAATGTATATAATGGAGCATTTAATCTTTACAATAGTAAGAATACTAAGGTGTTCTGGGTTGATACTACAGGTAATACTTCTCTTAGGGGGAGTATTTTTAATTATGATAGTAATAATGTTTTAAGAGCTTCATTAACTGATAAGAAACTTCATATATACAATGAAAGTGGAAGTTACATTGGAGGCCTTGGAAGTAATAGTTATGTAAATAATTCTTCAATTAAAGGTTTAACACTAGATCTTGATATGGCAGGAAAGTATATTTCATTTGCAGTTAAAAAATCATCAAGTTCTAATACTTATAATACAGTTTTTGCTTATCATAGAGCAGGAAGCTTTGATACTGAAGGCTTAAATGGATATGCTAATTTTGATATGCATGGTTATAACATAACTAACTCAGGAAACTTAGTAGAATCAAATTATATAAAAGCAATGAACTGGGTAAGTAATGATGGAGGTGGGGGCACTAATTATATTCAAGTAATAGTAAATAGAACTTCAAATCAATTTGCTAGGGGAATAACAACTTGGGCATCTGATGAAAGACTTAAATTTAATATAAAGGATACAGAAAAAAGTGGACTTGATGAAATAAGTAAGTTTAAACATAGACAATTTAACTGGCGGGAAAATGGCAAGCACCAAGATATAGGATATATTGCACAGGAACTCGAAAAGATAAATCCTGATTATGTTTTTAAAGTTAAACAAGCAAATGGAGATTTTATATATCAAATAAGGTCTGAAATGATTATTCCTGTTTTATCAAAAGCAATACAGGAGCTTAAGGAAGAAAATAATATTTTAAAAGATAGAATAGACAAGATTGGAGGAGTTTAAAGACTTCTCTATTTTTATATTTGAAAGGTAGTGTTTTATGGAAGAATTAATGAGTGCAGCAGGGGTTAGGATATGGATTATTTGTATCTTTACTTTTGTATGTGCTGAAAACAACAGGAGATAGGGAAAAGAGATATCAGTGTTTATTAGATAATATGACAAATAAGTTCAACATTGTTGAAGATATTAAAGAAGATGTGAAAGAGATTAAAAATAAGATTAATTAAGGAGAGATGTAAATGGAACAAATAATAAATGGAGTAATGCCAGCAGTAACAGCAGCATTGGTTGGAGTAATAATTGTAATAATTAAAAATGTGGGAGATGCATTAATTAATTTAGCTGAGGTGAAGGCTAAGGAGCTTGGACAGAAGTATAAATTAGATAAGTATTCAGAGCTTATTAATACAGCTAAGGATATATGGAATATTGTTGAGGAAAAGTATAGGATAACTGAGAATGTTGAAGAGTTAGTTGAGAGTAAAGCTGCGATGTTTGATAGATTACTATTAGCAAAGGTACCAGAGCTAAAAGAAGAACAGATTGAAGAAATAAGACAAACTTTAGCGGGGGAATTTAATAAGGGAAAGGAAAATTTTTGTAAGAAAAATATTAAGGAAGAAAATGTATAATTGAAAATACCTATAAGGAAGTGATTATATAAATAAAGGAGTTAATATGAAAAATAATAGATTTGAAGCTAAAAATTTTATTTTTAATTATTCTATATTAGTATTATTATATTTTATTGGTAGAATCATAAATAATAATGTAGTTTATTTAATAGTATGTGCTTTGGCTACATTACTAATAATTAACAGTATGTGTTATTTAAATACAAATCTAAAGACCAAGGGATGTTCCAAAGGTATAAGAGTAGTATTATCAATATTAGTGCCAAGTTTAATAATTTTATTTTTTTATATGATATTTTAGATCAATAAATAAGTATATTATAGTGCACAGGTTAATTTAAATAAAGAATTATTAAAAATAAACATTTAAATAATAGTAAAAGAGAAAAGTAAAATGCCAGTTTATAAGGCATTTTTATTTTTCTCTTTTTTTAAAATATGAAAGGATGATGTTAAATGAAAATTAATTTAGATATGGGACATGTTTTAAGTGGAGCAGATACAGGAGCAGAAGGTTGTGGAAGAAAGGAACAAGATTGCACTAGAGAAATTGGATATAAGGTTAAAGCTAAGCTAGAAGCTTTAGGACATAGTGTTTGTGTATGTAGTGTAGATAATGCAAGTACAGTAAATGAAAGTTTAGCTGCTAGAGTCAATAAAGCTAATGCTAATGGTGGAGATTTTTATGTATCAATTCATTTAAATGCTGGAGGTGGACATGGTACAGAAGTTTATACATATCAAGGAAAAGAATTAGCAGTAGCAAGAAATGTATTAAATAATATATGTAGATTGGGTTATACGAATAGGGGAATAAAAGGTGCTAATCTTTATGTTATAAATCATACTACTATGCCTGCAATACTTATTGAGTGCTGTTTTATAGATTCAAGTGAAGATATGAAAAGATATAATGCTGAAGATATAGCTAATGCAATTGTAAAGGGATTAGTAGGACAAATAAGTAATAATATAGTTAATGTTAATGAACAGCAAAGTAATCCTAGTGTGAGTAATGATTGGGTAAGGAGATTGCAGGAAGAATGTAATAGACAAGGATTTTCAAATCAAGTTGTAGATGGAATTCCTGGTGGTAATACTTTGGCAGGATGCCCTACATTAAAGTATGGAGCTGAAGGGAAAATAACTAAATTGTTTCAAGAAAAGCTAGTATTATTAGGATATGATGTTGGTGGAATAGATGGTATTTTTGGAGATAGAACATTAAGTGCAGTAGAAGAATGGCAAAGTGATAATTTACTTGAGGTTAATGGAGTGGTTGGAAATTATACATGGAATGTTTTAATAAGATCATAATTAAATTGTTGAAATTGCAATTCGAAAATATTGAATAAAAAAGAAAATAAGTATATAATTAACAAATGAAACAAAAGAAGAGAAGGTTGAGTTAATGTTGCTACTGCAAATAAAAGTAAAAGGAAGATGGGAAAATGAAATCATTAAATAGTAATACTATAATAGTGCAAAAATGCTTGAATAATTTTACAACTGAATAAAATAAAAAACATTTATGATAAATCTCTGTTATAATTAAGTTCCTACACAAAATTCAACAAGGAGATACATAAATGTTTCAGAACACAATTATATCAAACGAACCATCAATATACAAATTTTTTAATCAATTAAATTTTGATTTTTACTTAACAAATCCTCAGTTAAAGCATTTAGAAAATATCATGAATGCTATGATATCTAAAGGCTTTAATGGTAAGATTTCCGACATAGCGGAGCTTGCACCTGCAAGACATCGAACTAGTATAACTAGATTTTTATCAAATAGTTCTTGGGATGAAAATCTT
>NZ_FPBY01000180.1 GCF_900116755.1 Clostridium sp. DSM 8431 | reverse complement strand
GACGTTGCTAGGTAATATGGCTCGATAGCTCAGTCGGTAGAGCAGAGGACTGAAAATCCTCGTGTCCCTGGTTCGATTCCAGGTCGAGCCACCAGATAAAGCACTAACTTATGTTAGTGCTTTTATTTTTGTTTTAAATAAAATATAATTATTATGTAAAATGTGTTTATTTTGAGGGGGTTAAATATGGTTCATGTATTAGAAAATGATAATTTAAAAATTTCAATTAACACTTATGGTGGAGAATTAAATTCTATATTTAATAAGAAAAATGATACAGAATATTTATGGGATGGAAATCCAAGTGGATGGAAGTATCATGCTCCTGTTTTATTTCCTATTGTAGGAAAAGTTAAAGATTTTAAATATAAAGTTAATAATGCTATTTACGAATTACCACAGCATGGATTAGCGAGAGTATCAGACTTTAATATGGTAGAAAAAACAAATGATACAATAAGATTTGATTTGGAATATTCTAAAGACACATTAAAAGTTTATCCATTTAAATTTAGATTAAGTTCAATATATACACTTACTGGTAGTACAGTTAAAGTTCAATATAAAGTATTTAATATGGATGATAAAAGTATTTATTTTTCAATAGGATCACATCCAGCATTTAGATGCCCTATAGATAGTGAGGAGTCTATTGAAGATTGTTATCTAGAATTTGAAAATGAAGAAAATGCATCTATAAATGTATTAACTAAGGATGGCTATTTATATAGAGATAAAGAAAGTTATATGGTTAATACAAATATAATTAATTTAAAGAAAGGTACCTTTAAAAATGATGCTCTTATTTTTTCGAGTTTGAACTCTAATAAAGTTAGTATAAAGTCAGTAAATAATGATAAGTCTGTAACAGTAGACTTTAAAGACTTCCCTTACTTAGGTATATGGTCACCCCTTAATGGAGCAAGATTACTATGTATAGAGCCTTGGTATGGTCATGCTGATTATTGTGACTTTGAAGGAGAGTTTTCTACAAAAGAAGGAGTAATAGAATTAGCACAAGGTAAAGAATTTGAATGCTCTTATTCAGTAGAGATAAATTAAAGAAAATAGTATATTAAGTGGTAGTTATAAGTTGTTATATATTATAGTTACTGCTAAAATGTATTTATAATATTTAAATAAAAAGGAGAAATACAATGGAGAATAAAGTATTAGCAGTTGTTGCAGGAACTGAAATAACAAGCAATGATTTAAATGAAATAATAGCAAGATATCCAGAACAACAAAGAATGTACATGGATAGTGAACAAGGAAGAAAGCAATTACTTGAACAAACAATATCTTTTGAATTATTCTCAAAATTAGGAGAAGAAATTCAATTAGATAAAACTGAAGAATATAAAGAAACTGTTAAAAAGTTAGCTAAGGAAATATTAATTCAAATGACAATTAATAAAGTTCTTTCTGAAGTGACAGTTACAGATGAAGAAGTTGAAAACTACTTCAAGAACAATAAAAAGAATTTTGTTGAAGAAGCAACTGCTAGAGCTAAGCATATCTTAGTAGAAACTGAAGAAGAAGCTAAGAAGATAAAAGATGAAATAGAAAGCAAAGCAATTAGCTTTGAAGAAGCAGCTAAGAAGTACTCTTCTTGTCCTTCAAAAGAACAAGGTGGAGATTTAGGTGTATTCAACAGAGGTATGATGGTACCTGAATTTGAAGAAGCTGCATTTAACAGTGAAATAGGAAAGATTACAGATCCAGTTAAGACTCAATTTGGATATCACTTAATATTAGTTGAAGATAAGACTGATGCTAAGGAAAAAGATTTCAAGGATGTTAAGGAAGCTGTAACAGCTCAATTAATTCAAGAAGCTCAACAAAAGAAATATCTTGATGTTTTAAAAGAATTAGAAGCAAAATATCCTGTTGAAAGAAAGTAATTTCTTTTTAAATATAATAAGGCATGCTACCTATATAATAGCATGCCTTATTTTTATTTAATTAATTCATTAAAATCATAAATATAATCATCTGCTAATTCAGATAAGGTTTCTTTTTTATCCTTAGAAGATTCATCATAAACAGCAATTACAGACATTTTAGCAAGCTTTGCACCTTTAATACCTTCTGCTATATCTTCAAACACCACACAGTCCTCAGGAGCTGTTTTAAGCTTGTCTGCAGCTAATAAATATACATCTGGATTGCTTTTATCCTTTTTAGCCTCATCTGTAGTTGTTATGGCATCGAAATATTCATATATACCATTAGATTTTAAAACTGATTCTATAAGTAGTAAATTGCTACTACTAGCTAGTCCAATCTTTATGTTATTACTCTTTAAGTATTTTAAGAAATCTAATACACCAGGCTTTAATTTTACATTATGTGAATAATGTTCTAAGGCCATATTATTCCATGTTTCAAGTATTGTATTAAGGTCATCATCAATGTTGAATCTTTTCTTAAAGTAAAGAGCAACATCTATAAAACCAAGATGAGATATTTCATCTTTTAATGCAGGTGGCACTGTTAAGTTTTTTGAAGCTAGGTAATCTATATCTATTTGTGACCAAACCCACATAGAGTCCACTAAAGTTCCATCTAAGTCAAAAATTGTAGCTTTAATATTTTCTTTCATATTTTACCTCATAAGTTTTTGTGTATAAAAAAAGGTAGACAAAACGTCTACCTTTTATATGGTCGGGGTGACAGGTCTCGAACCTGCGACCTCATGGTCCCAAACCATGCGCGCTACCATCTGCGCCACACCCCGTAACAAATAATATTATATACATATATTTTTTAAATGTCAAACATAAATTTAAGATTTTGGAGAACATTACTTTAAAAAGATGTTGAAAATATTTACATGTAGGAGAATATAGTAGTATATAGTAGTATATAAGAATATATGAGAATTAACAAGAGATAGATAAATGTAGAGAAAGTTGAGTAAATTGCCTGTTTTCAAGTTAAATGGTATAATTAATTAAAGTGATTTTATATAAGTCGAAGGGAGGGATGGTCTAAAAGACCATTTTAATGAAAAAAAGAGTAATAGCTGCAATGCTGACAGCAGTTCTTTCATTTTCAGTATTAGCACCAGGAATAACGGCAAGTGCCGATCCAGTGCAAGTTGTAGATTCAGCAACAAAAAGCGAATATGCTGAAAAAGAAGCAAAATATAATGAATTAGTAGAAAAAGTACAAAGTTTAGATAATGAAATTAGTAACCTAGTTATAAAGATAGATTCTAATAATGAACAAATAGAAACTATAAATGGTGAAGTTGAAAACGTAAATAAAGAAATAGAACAAACTAAAGCTGATATTCAAGAACAAGAAGAAGTTTTAGGACAAAGATTAAGAGAAATATATAAAGCAGATGGACAAACTAGTTATATTTCTATCCTATTCTCTGCAGATAGTTTCAGTGATTTAATCAGTAAGATTGATAATGCTAGAACATTAATTAATCTAGATAAAAAAGCTGTAGATGAATTAAATGATAGTAAAGCTAAGTTAGATGAAAAAGTTACATCTCTTCAAGACAAAGCTAAAGAAGTTGAAGAGTTAAATGCAGAAGTAAAAAAACAAAAAGAAGAAGCTGATGCTAAAAAAGCTGATCAAGAAGTTGTATTAGCTCAAGTTAAGCAAGAAAAAGAGTCTTTTGAAGCTCAATACATACTACCACAAGAACAAAATTCAGTAGCACCATGGATTTCACAAGCTACTAATGGAAATAATAGTGTGGATCAAATAAAAGAAGCCATGGAAACTTTAAAGGCTATGAAGTCACAATTAACTCAAAGCTCAGTAATTAGTAGTGTAGATTCTGCTATAGAAAAAGCAAAGAGTAATATTGAAGAAAAAAATAGACAAGCTCAAGCTCAAACTAATAGAGGTGCAGCTACTATAGCTTCAAGTTCAGGTACAACAGCAGGTTCGACAATTAAAGCACCAGCTCAATCACGTGATGCATCAACTGTATTAAGTTATGCAAGACAATTCTTAGGAGTACCATATGTATACGGTGCAAGTGGACCAAATAACTTTGACTGTTCAGGATTTACTCAATATGTATTCAGAAATGCAGCAGGAGTAAGCTTAGGTAGAACTACTTATGATCAAATTAAAGACGGTGTAGAAGTTTCATATGATCAACTGCAACCAGGAGACTTAGTATTCCCACATGATGGACATGTAGGTATATATATTGGTAACGGTCAAATGATTCATGCTCCAAGAACAGGAGATGTTATAAAAATATCATCTGTTTATAAGTTCTGGAGAGCTAGAAGAGTACTATAATTATTAAGTATTCAAGCTATGTTAAAACGGCAATTTCGTTTTAACATAGCTTTTTTATTGCTAGAAATGTTATACTGTAAATAATACATATTATTTGGTGAGGATGATTTTATGAACAACATAAAGATATATGAAGATGAATCAGTTGATGATTTACAACTAGAAGGCCTAAACTTAATACAGAAGAAAGATGCCTTTAGATTTGGTGTAGATGCAGTTTTATTAGCTGATTTTGCTAATGTAAAAAACAAATATAGAGTCATTGACCTATGTACTGGAACAGGAATAGTACCTTTTTTAATATTTGGTAAATATCATCCTAAAGAAGTTTTGGGTGTTGAAATTCAAGATGAAATGGTAGAAATGGCTGAAAGAAGTACTAAACTAAATGGATTAGAGGAAACTATTAAATTTCATCATGGAGATTTAAAAGATACTGAGTTTTTAAAGAACTTAGGAAAGTTTGATGTATTAACTGTGAATCCTCCATATAAGCTAAATAATGCAGGAATAGTAAACCCATCTGATAAGCTTGCAATAGCTAGACATGAAGTTTTATGCAACTTAGAAGACGTAATAAAAGCTGCAAGAACACTTCTAAAAGATAATGGAAGAATGTTTATGGTGCATAGACCAGAGAGATTAGCAGATATAATCACATTAATGAGAAAGTATAAAATAGAACCTAAGAGAATAAAGATGGTTCAACCTAACACTAAGAAGGCTCCTAACATAGTACTTGTTGAAGGACAAAGAGATGGAGGAAAGTTCTTAAAGTGGGAGGCACCTTTATATGTTTATAATGATGAAGGCGGCTACAGTGATGAAATAGAAAGAATATATGGAAGAGGTTGATATTATGAGTAATGGTAAAGTATATTTAGTACCAACTCCCATTGGTAATTTAAAAGATATAACGCTTAGAGCATTAGAAGTTTTAAAAAGTGTTGATATAATTGCAGCAGAAGATACTAGACAGACACTAAAACTTCTTAATCATTTTGAAATTAAGAAGCAATTAATAAGCTATCATCAGCATAATGAACAGGGAAAAAGTGAAGATATCTTAAGCTTAATTGAAGGAGGAAAAGAAGTTGCAATAGTAACAGATGCAGGTACACCAGGAATTTCAGATCCAGGAGCAGTTATAGTTAGTAAATGTATTGAAAAAGGCTATGATTTTGAGGTGTTACCTGGAGCTACAGCTATTACAACTGCGTTAGTATATTCAGGCTTAGATACTACTAAATTTCTATTCAGAGGATTTATATCTAGAGAAAATAAGAAAAGAAAAAAGCTTTTTGATGAAGTAAGAAATGCCACTGAAACTTTAATATTTTATGAATCTCCTCATAGACTTTTAAATACTTTATCTACATTAAGAAAAGAATTAGGAAACAGAAGAATTTCTGCATGTAGAGAATTGACAAAGCTTCATGAGGAAATAACTAGAGGAACTATTGATGAAGTTATTGAATTTTTCTCTGAAAAAGGTGTTAAGGGAGAATTCGTTCTTGTAGTTGAAGGAAAGACTCAAGATGAAATAGAGCAAGAAATAAAAAGTAAGTGGGAAAGTCTTTCTGTTGAAGAGCATATTGTTATGTATATAGAAGAAGGATTAAGTAAAAAAGAAGCTATAAAGAAGGTAGCTAAAGAACGTGGAATGCAAAAAAATGATGTTTATAAAATAGCTACTAACATATAATAAAATAAAAAAGACCTCTAGGGGATAGAGGTCTTTTTTATTAAACCAAATTATTGGGGATAATTTGGTTTATTATAAAACTAGATTCTTGCGTTTCTCATTTCTTCAAGACAGTTTTTACAAATGTTTTTACCTTTGTAGTTTATAACGTCTCTAGCATCTCCACAGAATATACAAGCTGGTTCATATTTCTTTAAGATTATTTGTTCACCATCTACATATATTTCTAAAGCATCTTTTTCTGCTATGTCTAAAGTTCTTCTTAATTCTATAGGAATAACTATTCTTCCTAATTCGTCTACTCTTCTTACTACACCTGTTGATTTCATTTAAGTTTCCTCCTTGTATTTGCATCATTCGACATTTTACTATGCTATCTTACCAAAATTGTAATATAAAGTCAACCTAAAATGTGAATAATATTTTAGGCTTACAAATTTCTCTATAAACTATGTATAAATAGAATATACTACCATTTTTTGAAATTGTCAATACTTTACATTTAGAAATCATATTATACACAAATAGTTTTTATTTTTATCTATGAAATAAAATTTCTCGCTAGGTAAATAATATAATATAAAAAAGATTTAAAATCAAGGAAAATAATTATATTTTAAAAAAATAAAAAACAATACCATATATTTCTTCAAAAATGGTAATTTGT
>NZ_FPBY01000284.1 GCF_900116755.1 Clostridium sp. DSM 8431 | reverse complement strand
AACCATACAAGCTTTTGAGCTAGTATGGTCGTTTGATTTTTAGGACTTTTTTTACAGCCCCTTAATTTTCCGAAGGGCACTTTTTCAGTGCCCTCATCTCTTAGGCTTGTCTTTTTTAGGAACAAACTCATCTGTAGGAACAGCTTCTAATATATATCCACTAAAGGCCTCTAAAAATTCACTATACTTAAGTTTCTTTTTTCCAGATGCAGGATCAAGTATTTCAACATAATTCTTTTTCACTTTAGATACAACAACAAAATGTTGCTTATTCCAAAATGCTATAAATGGTGCTTTGACTTGATTTAAACCACTTATATCTTCAGGACTTTTTATATTACACTTAATCATTCTTGTCTTAAACTTTTTTATTTCTAATAAATCTCGTAATTGTACTATACTAAGTCCATCTCTACCTGCCTCAAGACATTCTCTTAAATCTTCTAATGTTTCATAACTTTTATAGTATCTTAAAATCATTAACACACAACATAAACCACATTCTGTTTGTTGTACCTGCTGTACTAATTTAAATTTACTCATAATCATTACCTCTATATATTCCTAAAGATAATATAGATGGATATTTATCACATAAGATTCTTAATATAGTCAAAGCCATTCCTGATATTCCAATCATACCTCCAAAGATATCTCCATCACTTTTAAAGCCATCTTCAAATCCATTATAATTAATCTTATCTATTCTTGCTTTAACCATAGTTTTTAATTCTGATACATCATGTATATTCATAATATTAAACATATCAACAATTCCAAAGAAACCATGACACATACTATCATTTTCTATTTTGCTTAAGTCTATTTCTTTTAATTTATTAATTCCCTTATTTAAATCATCCTTTATTATGTTGCTATCTATATCTTTTAACATCATATACCTAGCAAGAGTAATTCCTCCTACCCCATAGCACCAATATACTAAATCTTTATTTTCTGTAGTTCTTATATCTCTCCAATTACATAACTTTTCATCATAATAGGAATCTTCTTTTTCTATAATTCTTTTGCCAAGTTCTATATACTTTTCTTTTTTAAGCCTATGACCTGCAGCAATAAATGCTAATCCTACTCCTGAATATCCATGAGCTAAACCTGTTTTATTAACACTATTATCAGTATACATATCTTCTAACTTGTTAACTATCTTTAATAAAATTTCTTCTATTATTGGATTACTACAATCTTTATATATATTACTTAGCATAAACACAATACTGCTGTTTCCATTTAAATAATCTAATTCATACTTATATTTATCTAAACCATTATTTAGAATATTTAATACTTCTTCAAATTTATTTTTATACTCTTCTTCTCCCCATAATTTATATAAATTATAGTATATATAAATCATAGACCCTATTCCAGAATAAGCACTAAGTATCTCTTCTTCTGCATATGGATAATTTTCTACTATAGTATTTAATAGTTTATAAGCTCTTGCTTTCAACTCATTATTCTTTTTAAAATGTGCATAATAATTTAATAGCAATAATACACTTCCACCTTCATATAAAGAATAATTCATAAGTACAATATATAACTTATTACATAGGGCTAAATCAACCATATAATTTTTTTCATCACCAAAGCTATATTTTTCTATTGTATCTATAACCTTTTCTATAACTTCACATAAATCCTTAGTATAACTAACTCTATTCCTTGATTTATAAGATTCACTAACTTCATCTACAAAGGATAATCTTATAATTCTCAGCTGATGCTCTATTTTATCATATGAAAGTTTATTAACTTTTTCTTTTAATACTTCATCTAAACTTTTCAAATAATAATTCTCTATTTTTTGTTCATCACCATTTTTATCTATATAATACAGATTATTTTTATAAAGCTTTGTATAAAAATAAGGAATATTTCTCGACTTTAGAATACTAATTTCTATATCTATAATTTCTTTAGTAAACACATCATTTTCAGAGAATTTTAAAACATCAAATACTTTGTTATAATCATCTTCATCTTTCAAATATTTAGGATGTTCACTTGCAGCCATGTACATTCCATATATATAAGTTGCTCTTAATACCTGTCTAATGTTATATTCTTGATTTAATGCTATATCTAAAAATTCCTGTTTATTATCAGCTACAAACAAACTAACATCTTTAAAACCTTCTTCTATCTTATACAAATACTTTGCTGGCGAAACAACTTCACCCCTTAACTTTAGGCTCAATTATGAAATAGAGTGATAAATAAAACTAGCTATTCAAATATAGGTGGACGGCCTTTAAAATTCTTGATTTTATAAGGATGTTTACCC
>NZ_FPBY01000117.1 GCF_900116755.1 Clostridium sp. DSM 8431 | reverse complement strand
TTCGAAACCAAACTCCATTTGAGTTACGAAATCCTAAAATACATAAACAAATGTTTTTAGAAAATACTTCTCAAAATAGTGCCGCTTAATTGATTTACATTTTTTGTAACCATTCGTGTTTTACAAATGGTTTGTTTGCTATACCCTTTTTTAAAAAATATTATTTTTTAAAATTTACTTGACTATTATTAGCTGGTCTTTTTAGTTACGTATCATAGCTAAAATCTTCTTGAATAAAATTGGTTTTATCATATCTATATCTTCTGGTTCATTTAATATTATGGAACTATAGCAGACGCCACCAACTAATTCAAAAATCATAAACAAAGTCATTTCAGCTTCCTCAGGACTCATATTGTACTCTGACTTTAAGCCATCAATAAAAAGCTTCATAACATCTTGAACTTCTTTATTAGATTCTTCATTACTATTCATAGTTCTTCTATATAGTCCACTAGAAAAATTTTTATTTATTAATTTTAATAAAAGCTTATTAGTTTTAAAATAATTTATTACATAGTCTATAAAAAATATTGTCTGTTTTTCAAAATCTTTTATATTTTCTCTCTCTGTAATTTCCATAGCCTCTCTTACTATTTGAGCACTTTTCTTTAAAATTAATCTATTTATTATATCGTATTTGTCTTTAAAATATAAATAAAAAGTTCCTTTTGCTACCCCTGCTTTTTTTACAATTTCATCTATAGCTGTATTATTAGCTCCCTTTGTTGTAAATAATTCATAAGCAGCTGAAAATAAATCCTCCTCCTTTCTCTTTTTATTTTCTTTTACTTTGTTTATTTTCTTTTCGTTTTTAAGCATTTTTCCTCCCTATGACTCCTAGTCAATTACCATTATACTCCATTTTGACACTTAGTCAATTATTCTTAATATATTATATTAACTTTTTGTTTCTCAGTTATATATTGTGCAAATTGATATGACTTAAGTTAAATAGTATAATATATTAGTAAACTTAAGTTACATATTATAAATATAGTGTACCTAAATTTTAACCGGAGGGAAAGTAAATGATTGTTTTAAGTTGTAAAAATATTAGTAAGAGTTATGGTATAGACGAGATTCTGAAAGATATTACACTTTCCATTAATGAAGGAGACAAAGTTGGACTTATTGGTGCCAATGGTGAAGGTAAATCAACTTTATTTAAAATTTTAACTAAGCAGTTAAGTTTTGATGATGGTGAAATATTTATAGATAAAAATAAAACTATAGGATATTTAGCACAGCATCTTAATTTAGATTCAGAAAATACCATATTTAATGAAATGCTTACTGTCTTTTCTGACCTTGTAGGATTAGAAAACAAACTTCAATCATTGGAAATTAAGATGAATGAACCTTATACGGAAAGTAATGCTGAATACCATAACAAATTAATTAAAGATTATACAACAGCTCAAGAAACTTATACAAACAGAGGCGGTTATACTTATAAAGGAGAAATAAATAGAGTATTAAAAGGGTTAGGCTTTTTTGAAAAAGACTTTGATAAGCTTATAAGTACTTTAAGCGGAGGACAAAAAACAAGAGTTGCTCTTTGTAAACTTCTTTTGCAATCTCCTGATATTCTTCTTTTAGACGAACCTACAAACCACCTTGACCTTGAAGCAATTGAATGGCTTGAAGACTATTTAAAAACTTATAAAGGAACTGTTTTAGTTATATCCCATGATAGATTCTTTTTAGATTCTGTAACTAATAGAACCTTCCAAGTTATAAATGGCCATGTTAACTGCTACAATGCTCCATATACAAAATTTCTTGAACTTAGAAAAAAAGATTATGAAAATCAATTAAAAGCTTATAATTTGCAACAAGCAGAAATTAAAAGGCAAGAAGCTATAATAGAAAAATATAGATCTTTTAATAGAGAAAAAAGTATTAAAGCAGCTGAAAGTAGAGAAAAATCTCTAAATAAAATAGAAAGAATAGATGCTCCTGATAAGGAAAAAGATGCATCTAAAATTTCTTTTGAAACTGCTGTTAAAAGTGGTTATGATGTTTTACATCTTGAAAAGTTATCTAAGAGTTATGAAAATAAACATCTATTTTCTAATGTTTCTCTTGATTTAAAAAGAGGAGAAAAAATTGCTCTTATTGGAGAAAATGGACGTGGAAAAACTACTTTATTTAAAATAATAATGGATAAGGTAAAACCTGATTCAGGTGTTGTATCCTTAGGAACTAATGTTAATGTAGGTTACTATGACCAGGAACAATCAAACCTTTCTGAAAACAAAACTATCTTAGATGAAGTATGGGATGACTTTCCTTATCTAACAACAAGTAAACTTAGAACTGTTTTAGGTTCATTCCTATTTAAGGGTGATGATGTATTTAAGACTATTGATAAATTAAGTGGTGGAGAAAAATGTAGAATAAATCTTTTAAAACTTATGTTATTAAAATCTAATTTACTACTTTTAGACGAACCTACAAACCATCTTGATATTATGTCTAGAGAAGCATTAGAAGATGCCATCTTAAGTTATGATGGTACTATGATAGTAATATCCCATGATAGATATTTCTTAAATAAAGTAATACATAAAATAGTTGAATTAGAGGAAGATGGTTTAAATGAATACCTTGGAAACTACAGCTATTATATAGAAAAGAAAAAGAATCCTCAAAGATTTGAAGCTTTAGAAGAAGCAGCAAAAGGAAAAACTAAGACTCAGATTAAAGAAGATAATAGAAAAAAACGTGAAGCAAAAAAAGAAGAAAAAGCTAAAAAAGCTAGAATAAGAACTTTAGAAACTGATATTTCAAATTGTGAAGAAGAATTAACAAAACTTCAAGAATCTCAATGTCTAGAAGAAGTATATTCAAATCCAACTGAAAGTGAAAGAGTTAATAAAGAAATTAAAAGTATAGAAGAAAAATTAGAAATGCTTTATGAAGAATGGGAAACATTATCTTCAGAAGAATAAAACAAAACGCCTAGAAATTCTAGGCGTTTTCTTTACTTAACTCCTGTAGTTCCAAATCCTCCACGATCTGCATTTCCAAAAGTAAGAACTTCTTCAAATTCTATTTCAGGCATAACTTCCATAATTCTAAACTGACCTATTTTATCTCCATGTTTTATCCATGTCCCCTTTGTTTCTACGCCATCTACTACTTCATTTTCTTTGCCTTGTAGACAGTATACAGGCATATGCCACTCATCATTATCTCCTATATATGTATCATCAACTACCCCTACACTATTAGTTTGTATTATTCCCCATGATTTAAATGTAGAGCTTCTAGGTGCAAGATGACCTTCCCATCCTGAAGGTAATTCTAATGCAAAACCTAAAGGAATCATTGCTCTTTCTCCTTCTTTTACAAATACGTCTTTATTTGAATAAACGTCTATCCAGTTTCCCTTAGTAATTTTCTTTAATTTTACTGCACCCTCAAAGTATTTAATTCTTATTTTCATATTTTTCCATATCCTTTCCTCATCCTTTTGTAAAAAAACTTTCATAAACTTATTATATAAAAGAAACTGTGAAATACAATGTTTATTTATATTATCACAGTTTCTTTATCACAAATAATATTAATTATTTTTATAATTTTTTAAAGTATTTAATACATAAAGAACATATTTTTTATTGCTTTTTGATATATTAACTTCATTCCAAGTTAAATAAACTGGCTTTTCAAAATAATTCTTATTTATAAGCTCAATAATTCTATAATTTCCTTCAGGAACCTTTTCAAATTCTACCTTGCCTTCTTCATCTGTAATCTTACTTTCTACAAGCTCTGGTCTAATACTATTTATTTTATATAAATTTATAGTTACGCCTTTTAATGTATTACTTTTCTTTAAAGATAAAATTGAATATACAGTAATTTTCCCCTCTAGGTCCTCTTCTTTTTTAGTTTCTTCCTTATGGTCACACTCTTCTTTTTTATCTTTACTCTTTTCTTCATATTTTTTACTAAAGCCACACCATTCATCAACACAATTAGTCCACTTTCCTATTTCACTTTCAATATCAAGAACTTCATTTTCTCTATAATTATAATCTTTATCAATATCTTTCTTTAATATTCTTTCTGAATGATTATGCTCATTATCTCCAAATACTTTACTTTCATTTCCACAGGTATAACTTTCACTACTACCATCAGCATAGGTAATATCAAAATTCACCATGAATTCATCACCCTTATGAATATTAGTTTCATCTTCTTTAGATTTAAGGTACTCTTCTAGAAATTTTTCTATAACAGGGTCCTTATCATCCATATTAGTGCAGTAAACCTTTTTTTCATTTTCCTTCTTCATCTTAAGAAGCCTCCTTAGTATTCTCCATATTAAAATATGAATTTTAAGAGTTTAGTGTGTCAAAAGTTTTTACTTTATGATTTCTTTAACTTCCTCAAAGGTTTTTGGTTTACCTAAATAATATCCTTGAATTATATCGCAATTAGCTTCACTTAAAAATTCAAACTGTTCCTTATTCTCTACCCCTTCTGCAACAACCTCTAAATTCATTAAATGCGCTAATTCAATTATTTTTTTAATTATATTTTCACCCTTAAAATCTTTACCAATATCATCAATAAAACTCTTATCAATTTTTACTGTATCTATTGGAAGATTCTTTAGATAATTTAAAGATGAATATCCTGTTCCAAAATCATCTAATGCAACAGAGAAGCCCATTTTCTTTAATTCTCCTAAAGCCCCTATATTTCTTTTTATAGATTCCATAATTATACTTTCAGTAACTTCAAATTCTATACTTTGTGGGTCTATATCTTCTTCTTTAATACTTTTTTTTATAAAATCAATTAATTCTTCATCCCTTAATTGAACCTCTGAAAGATTAATAGATACTTTTAGCTTTTTACTCGATAGCTCATTTATTAATTTACACTTTTTAAAAGAATCTTTAATAAGATATTTTCCAATTTCAACTATAAAACCATTATTTTCAGCAGTTGGTATAAACTCAGAAGGAGAAACTATTCCAAGTTCTTCACTATTCCATCTAGCCAAAAATTCAAAACCTTGTATTTCTCTAGACTTAATATAATACTTAGGTTGCATTAAAAAATAAATCTCATTATTTTCTATAGACTTTCTTATATAACTATCTAATTTAAGTTCTCTATCAATATCATAAGCCAATTTTTCATCAAAAATCATATACTTATTTTTTCCAGTAGCTTTAGCATTATACATTGCAATATCAGCTTTCTTTAATAAAGACTGTATTGTATCCCCTATACTTTTGCCCATACTTACACCTATACTTACTGTATTGTATATATCTTTTTTATTCATGCTTATAGGAATATTACTTTCTTCAATAATATTTTTAACAATATCTATAATTTCTTCTTTTTTATCAACATTTTCAATTGAAATTATAAATTCATCTCCTCCGAATCTAGATAAAAACCAATTCTTATTTAGATACTCTAATCTTTTATTTACTTTATTACAAAATAATCTTAATACACTGTCTCCTGTAGCATGTCCATATGTATCATTTATAAGCTTAAAGTTATCAAGATCAATAAAAATTATAACAAAATACTTTTTATTTAATAATGAAACCTCTTTCATCTTTTCAGCTTTTTCCATAAAATAATGTCTATTAGGTATTCCTGTAACCTCATCATAATAGCTAAGATAATTTATTTTTATTTCTTTTTCCTTTCTATCTGTGTCATCATTTATGGAACCATATATATAATCTCCCTCATCATTAATTCTTTTGCCTCTAATTTTAAGCCATAATTCTTTTTTATAACTAGTAACAGCTCTATATTCTATATTTAAATACTTACTATTACTATTTAAAAATTCATAAAACTTATTTTTAACTTTTTCTCTTTCATCTTCAATTATATAATTAAACCACTCTTCTAAATCAAATACTAATTCTCTCTTCCACTCTAAGCCTAGCAAACTTGAAATTTTATTATCTAAGGTTATAGTTTTTTCCTTTAAATTTATATAAAACATTATATCCTTACTTCCTTCTAAAGCCATTTTATATTTCTTTTCACTTTTTCTAAGCATGTTATCTAACTTAACTTTTTCAGTTATATCTAAAATCGTAGCACTTATAACAAATTCCTTATTATTTATTTCTCCCTTTCCTGAACACTCTAGTACTATAACTTCTTCATTAGAATTATTAATTTGAAATTCTAATATAAAATCATCCTTAATTTCTCTATTTATAACTTCCTTTAAAAAATTCCTTATATAATCCCTATCTTTTTTATCAATAAACTCATAAAAATCTTCTAATATATTTATATCTTTATCTATACCAAATACATTCTTATAATTTTTAGATAAAGATAATTTTTTGTCTTCCTTGCCATATTCCAATATTACTACATTTACAGAATTTATAACTCTAGTGAAACTTTTTTTAAATTTATAATTTCTTTTATGTAATACTATATTAGCTACCACAACAACTAAAAACATAAATTTTAATAACCAAGAACCTTCCCACACATTAAATAAAGATTCTATACCAAGGAAAATAACCAATATTATTTGTATATATTTAAAACCCATAATCATACCTCTACCCCACTTTTTACCTCTATATATTACCATAAATATAATTTTTAAACATCTGTTATGTAAAAGTTTTTTTGCATAAAAGTTATTATTAGAAACATAATAACTTTGTATCAAGTTTTATGAAGGTGATAAAATGAAAATTAAATTTTTAAAGAATTTATCTATTTTCTTTATACTTATTTTTTCTATTAGTTCCTTAAGGGTATACGCTGCTGAAGATTCTGAAAAGATTATTTATCTTACTTTTGATGATGGCCCTGCAGGTAAAATAGCAACTGACGTATTAGATATTTTAAAAGAAGAAAATGTCCCAGGAACCTTCTTTTTAATTGGAGATCAAATTAAAGATCAAGAAGATTTAGTAAAAAGACTTAAAGAGGAAGGACATTCCATAGGCCTTCACAGTATGAGTCATGAAAAAAGTAAACTTTACGCATCTAATGATGCATTTTTAAAGGAAATGCTAGACTCTCAAGCTTTAATAAAAGATATAACTGGTGAATCTCCTACTATATTAAGATTTCCTTGTGGCTGCAACAATACTTGTTATAAATTAAAGCCAGAACTTGTTGATCTTCTTCATAAAAATAATTTAAGAATATTTGATTGGAATGTTGATACCACTGATGGTGCTAATCCTTATGCATCTCCTTCTACTTTTATAAATAAAGCAAAAAGTGATAAAGATACTATTTTTCTTCTTATGCACTGTGGATATCAAAGTAAGAATTCAGTGAAAGCTCTTCCTGAAATAATAAAATATTATAAAGATAAAGGATATTCATTTAAGACTATAGACGATGATACTCCTGAACAATTTCATTATATAAAAAAATAAATATATTAAAAGAGGTACATCTAAATAAATTAGATTCAGATGTACCTCTTTAACTATAATTTTTTATAATAATTAATCAAGTTTTATTCTTGTCTGTTTTATAGTTCTTTCTATTATTTTATACATTATTAATCCAACTACTGTATTAATAGCTGCTGTTGGAATTACTACAGCTATTATTGCAGCTGTTATTGTACCTTCTATTCCATAAATTATTGCTAATGTACTTAAAAATGAAAATCCACTTATCATAGTTCCTAAAAGAAGAATAACTACTGCTTGAATATTCTTACTTACTTTGTTTCGTAGTGGTAATAATACTAAATACATTACGTTACATGTTATTAGCTTATCAAGAATATTAGGAAGTTGCCCCCCAGCAGTTTTAGTTGTAACTGCCGTAAATATACCTATAATAATACCTGAAATAATTGTTGTTTTATAATCTCTATTTAATAACATAATAATAAATAACATTGCAACTGCAAAGTCTGGTTGAGCAGGAAGCCCTATAGAAGGAGCTGCAATATGCAATATTACCCCAATTGCAATTAATATAGCATTGACTGTCATCTTTTTAGTATTCATTTTCATTCCCCCAATATAAAAAAAATAAGAACAAAGTTGCTGACACTAAGTTTTTCGGTTCTTTTGTGGCACTATATTTATTTTTACGTTCTTAATAAACTTACATACCAGAAAACCTGTAGTAATTAATACTTACTGTCAAAGAAATTTTATACTCCACAGACGTAAAAAAATCCATCCTATAACAATAGGACGGATATAAACCGCGATACCACCTAAATTGTAATTTTAAAAAAATTACCTCTCTCACTTGAAAGTACAATCATACTTCCTCTGTTTTAACGTACAGACTACGGCATCAGCTACTTTTTTCATTTCACCTAGCTTCTCAAAGGTCCATTCACTATTAATATCAGTACTGAATTCACACCATCATCAGCTCTCTTAGACCTAATTATATAGCTACTACTCCTCATCAAAGAATTTACTTTATATTAATAATATATCTATTTTTTTCTTATTTGTCAATTATTTCAACAAAAAAAATTATTCTTTACTCTCTTCTTCTTCTGCATTCATATTATCATAATCTTTTCTATCCTTCATTAAAGATACTGCTAATGCTGCTGCAGCTCCAAGAAATATAGCAAGCTTTCCTTTATTTTTAATATTCATTTCATTTCCTCCAGAGCACTATATACTAAAAAAAATATAATTCTATTTATATTGATTTGTATCTCTATCGTAAACTCTTCCAGTTTCCATTAATTTTTTATTTAATTCTTCTACTGATATTCCTACATCTTCACAATATGCTTCTAATGAATCAAAATAATCTCTTAACCTCATGTTAACCATACTAACTAGTATATTAGGATCCATTGCTAATAACGCTTCTTTGTTCATTTAATATTCCTCCTTATTTTCCATTCATCAATAACTCCCATTAACTTATAATTTATTGTCGTATTTTTTTTATACAACTTTATTTTATCTCCAAAAAATCTACTTTTATTTTATTAAATTATACTTTTTCATATCTATACTTATACTATCATAACTTAAATCAATTATGCAAAAGCTTATCTTTTCATCATAAGATAAACCTAATGAACCTGGATTTATCATAGTACTTCCTTTATAATAAGATAGTAAACCTTGATAATGAGTATGCCCAAATAAAACATAATCATAGTCTCCTTCATAGTCTTTTAAAAATTCTAAAAGACTTTTTCCCTCATATAATAAAGGCATATCTGTATTATTATCAATTCTACTATGAACCATAAGAAATTTTTTATTACAAAATTCTACAGTTTTAATTAAAGGTAAACTATCTAACCATAAAATTTCTTCATCTAATAATTCATCTTCTAAAAAAAGACTGCTGTCATGATTTCCACGAACACTTATAAAACGTTTATCATTCATTATAATTCTTAAAGCTTCTACTGGATTATCTCCACCAATAATATCTCCAAGATTTAAGACAGTCTTAATTCCTTCCTTATTAATATAATTCATAAAAACATTTAAATTTTCAGTATTTCCATGTACATCTGAAATAACAGCAATCTTCATAATTAATTCACCTTCATATAATATATTTATTCTTCATCATATACATCTAAAAATGAATATTTCTTTCCATCTTTTTCCCATCCCAAAATAGAATCCATAGCAACATTTTCTGCAGCTTTAAATATAGACTTATCAACATTATTAAAGTTTTTCTTTAAGTCTTCAATAAGTTTCTTTATTTCAAATCTCTTATTACCAATCTTCTCTGCTGCAATCATACATGCACAGTTTAAAGGCCATATTCCACTATAATTTATCCATCTTTTTATATTTTCTTCTTCAATAAGATATAAAGGTCTTATTAGTTCAATGTTTTCAAAATTTTGTGCTTTAAGTTTTGGAAGCATTGTTTTAAAGTTTCCTCCATAAAGTACATTTAACATTGTTGTTTCTATTACATCATTATAGTGATGTCCTAATGCAAGTTTATTACATCCAAGCTCTTGAGCTTTAGAATATAAAGAACCTCTTCTCATTCTTGCACACATATAGCATGGATAATCTTTAGCCATTTTTTCCGCAACTTCAAATATTCCTGATTCATATATGTGAGCATCAATATTAAGATATTCCAAATTTTCCTTTAATAAGGCTTTTATTTGTGGATGATATCCTGGATCCATAGCAATGAACTCTAGATCAAAGTTAACTTCACCATGTCTATGAAGCTCTTGTAATAACTTTGCCATTAAAAGACTGTCTTTTCCTCCTGAAATAGCAACAGCTATCTTATCTCCTTCTTCTATAAGATTATATTCTTTAACAGCCTTAACAAATTTAGACCATATCTGCTTTCTATATTTTTTTATGATACTTCTTTCAATATCTTTTAAAGGTTTTTTTTCCTCTTCTGGAATTATTCTTTCACAACCTTGTCCTGCTAAACTACTCATCTTAACACCTCATTTTCAACAAACATTATATCATCTTATTCTATAAAATAAAATAATATTTAATATGAAAACATAATAGTATAGTGTACTAAATAAGGGGATGTAAAAAAACTCTCCTAAAAAGAAAATCGCTGTAGGCATTAAACTTACAGCGATTTTTTGGTAAAATTAAATTATGATACCAAATAATTTTACTAATAATAATTTTATAACAAAACAATTAAAATTACCATTGGAAATCGAAAAAATTATTGATATTTCAGATCCGGTATATACTTTCTGTGATGTAATAGATCACATTGACCTAAAATCATATTTTGCAGGGGAAGGCTGCAAAACAGGTCGTCCAAGATGTGATTCAGAGAAATTACTTAAAGTTATACTATTCGCATTTATGCAGA
>NZ_FPBY01000017.1 GCF_900116755.1 Clostridium sp. DSM 8431 | reverse complement strand
TTTTAATATGAAATTATTTTACTTTTAGAACCTTTTGCATGGTAAAACAAAGCTGCTTCCTGCGCTGAAAAGCGTGGCGTCAGCCACTTTGTTCTTGTAAATTTTAGGAGGTATTAAGAATGTTAGATTTAAAAAGAATTAGAACAAATCCAGAAGAAATTAAAAAAGCTCTTACTAACAGAGGAGAAGATTTCGACACAGCAGTAATTGATGAACTTATTGCATTAGATGAAGAAAGAAGAAAAATATTAGTTCAAGTTGAAACATTAAAGAGCAAGAGAAATCAAGTTTCAGCAGAAATTCCTAAGAAGAAAAAAGCAGGTGAAGATGTTACTGCTATAATGGCTGAAATGAGAGAACTTGGTGATGAAATTAAAGAATTCGATGTTAAAACTAATGAAATAGATGAAAAAATTAAGTATATAATGCTTAGAATTCCTAATATACCCAATCCATCAGTTCCAGAAGGTGAAAGTGATGAAGATAACGTTGAAATAAAGAGATGGGGAGAACCAACTAAGTTTGATTTTGAACCAAAAGCTCACTGGGATCTAGGTACTGACTTAAATATATTAGATTTTGAAAGAGGCGGAAAGATTGCTGGTTCAAGATTTACTATATACAAAGGTTTAGGAGCAAGATTAGAAAGATCAATAATCAATTACTTCTTAGACAAACATACAACTGAAAATGGGTATACAGAAGTTTTACCTCCATACATGGTAAATAGAGATAGCATGACTGGTACAGGTCAATTACCTAAGTTTGAAGAAGATGCATTTAAGGTGGAAAACAATGGATACTTCTTAATTCCAACAGCAGAAGTTCCTGTAACTAATATGTACAGAAATGAAGTATTAAATGGAGCTGATCTTCCATTAAAATATGCTGCTTACTCAGCTTGTTTTAGAGCAGAAGCTGGTTCAGCAGGAAGAGATACAAGAGGATTAGTTAGACAACATCAATTTAATAAAGTTGAATTAGTTAAGTTCTGTAAGCCAGAACAAAGCTATGAAGAATTAGATAAGTTAGTAGCTGATGCTGAATCTGTATTACGAGGATTAGGATTACCTTATAGAATAGTTAGAATCTGCAAAGGTGATTTAGGATTTACAGCAGCAATCAAATATGATATTGAAGTATGGATGCCAAGCTATAACAGATATGTTGAAATATCAAGCTGTTCAAACTTTGAAGAATTCCAAGCTAGAAGAGCAAATATTAAGTATAGAGAAAATCCAAAGGATAAGCCACAATTCGTTCATACTATAAATGGATCAGGTGTTGCTATCGGAAGAACTGTTGCAGCTATATTAGAAAACTATCAACAAGCAGATGGAACAGTTAAGGTTCCTGAAGTATTAAAACCATTCTTCAGAGAAGACGTAATAAAATAATTAGTTAAAAAAGAGGGATTTATATCTCTCTTTTTTATTTTATGAATTTTTACTACAATTGATTTTATTGAATAATAAGTAAAATTATGATAGATTTATTATTGTGGGTGGTATTTGAAGGAAACCATACCAGATAATGAATTGAATTTTTAGATAGTTTATATCTTAAACAGAAAGGGACTAGTATGTGTCATACTCTAAATTTTGGAGGTGATAACATAAATATAGGTTTTATAGGAGCGGGGAAAGTTGGTTTTTCTCTAGGAAAGTATTTAACTAATAACAAAATAAATATTAGTGGTTATTATAGTAGGAATGTAGAATCTACAAAGGAAGCAGCAAAGTTTACAAACTCTAAGTGTTTTGTAAGTATAAATGATTTAATAAAAGAGAGTGATGTTATTTTTATTACTACCCCAGATTCTGTTATAGGTTCTATATGGGAAAATATAGACAAACTATCTATTAAAAACAAGATTATATGCCATTGTAGTGGTTCGTTATCTTCTAAAATTTTTTCTAATAAGGATGAAGAAGCTGCTAAAAAGTTAATATCTGATGCAAAGGCTGTTGAAGAGGCAGGAGCTTTTGCTGTAGTTCTAGAGTGCGTTCCATCTAAGCTTGCAGAACTTATATCAAAGGAAATAAGTATACCAACAATAGGTATTGGTGCAGGTGCTGGATGTGATGGACAAGTTTTAGTTTATCAAGATATGTTAGGCATGTTTTCAGATTTCACTCCTAAATTTGTAAAAAGATTTGCAAATGTAGGTGATTATATGAAGGAAGCCTTTGCAAAATATATTGAAGAAGTAAAAGATGGTGTTTTTCCAGAAGAAAAGCACTGTTTTAAAATAAATGATGATGTTTTAGAAAAATTATATTAAAAGGGAGATAACAATGAAAGTTACAGGAAGTATAGAAGAAGTAATAAGATTAGTTAAGGAATGGAGAAGAGAAGGATTAACCGTTGGATTAGTACCAACAATGGGATACTTACATGAAGGCCACAAGAGCTTAATTGATAGAGCTGTTAAAGAAAATGATAGAGTTGTTGTTAGTGTATTTGTAAATCCAATTCAATTTGGGCCTACAGAAGACTTAGAAAGCTATCCAAGAGATTTAGAAAGAGATAGTGAATTATGTGAAAAGGCAGGAGCTAGCTTAATATTCCACCCAGAGAAGGAAGAAATGTATTTTGATGATTTCTGTACATCAGTTAATATGAGTGTTCTTACTGAAAACTTATGTGGAAAGAGTAGACCAGTTCACTTTGGAGGAGTTTGTACTGTTGTAAGTAAGTTATTTAATATAGTAACTCCTGATAGAGCTTATTTTGGGCAAAAAGATGCTCAACAATTAGCAATTATAAAGAGGATGGTTAGAGATTTAAGCTTTGGAATTGAGATTGTTGGATGTCCTATAGTAAGAGAAGAAGATGGACTAGCTAAGAGCTCAAGAAATACTTATTTAAGCCCAGAGGAAAGAAAGGCTGCTTTAATATTAAGTAAATCATTAAAACTTGGAAAAGAAGCTGTAGATGCTGGTGAAAGAAATAGTAGCAAGGTTATTGATATTATAAAAAATAACTTAGAAACTGAACCTTTAGCTAGAGTTGAATATGTTCAAGTAGTTGATGGTATATCTATGAAAGATGTTGAAACTATAAGTGGAACAGTATTAGTAGCTATTGCAGTATTCATTGGAAAAACAAGATTAATAGATAACTTTATATATGAAGTGTAATTTGGAGGAATAAAAGATGAACTTAACAATGTTAAAAGGAAAAATTCATAGAGCAACTGTTGTACAAGCTGAACTAAATTATGTTGGAAGTATTACTATAGATGAAGATTTATTAGATGCAGCAGGAATTTTAGAGTATGAGAAAGTTCATATTGTAGATGTTAATAATGGTGCAAGATTTGAAACTTATACAATTGCAGGTGAAAGAGGATCTGGAATGATATGCTTAAATGGAGCTGCAGCTAGATGCTCTGAAGTTGGAGATAAAGTAATTATTATGGCATACTGTGAGGTTGATAATGAGGAAGCAAAAGAGCTTAAACCTAAAGTAGTATTTGTTGAAGAGGATAATAGTATAAAAGAAGTAACAAGATATGAAAAGCATGGGGTAATAGCTTAAAATGTGTTGAATAGGGGATTTTAATATCCTCTATTCGATATATAGTAAAAAAGTTTTAAAAAATATGTTGACATATTATATGATAGGTTGTTATAATATAATAGTAAGTTTTGGAGAGATGGTCGAGTTGGTTTAAGGCACCGGTCTTGAAAACCGGCGTACCTTCACGGGTACCTAGGGTTCGAATCCCTATCTCTCCGCCAGGAGAAAAACCTCAACAGTTTGTTGAGGTTTTTTATTGTATTATTTATTCGAATGATTAAGTATATATTTGGCTACTGAATCATCAGTATTAAGCCCTATTATTTCGCTAGCAATTTCTTTTAGCTCACAAGCAGCATTTTCTACAGCACAAGAGTGATCGGAGATATTAAACATAGGAATATCATTAAGGTTGTCTCCAAATGTAACCAGGGTATCAAAATCATATGTATTTTTTAAGTAGTTAATAGCATTTGATTTAGATGCTTTATAATTATATATTTCTAAATTATATACATCTTTATTATAAGTATCAGAATACTTAATAGCAGATATTTCAGGAATATCTTTAAGTTTATCAAATAAGCTGTCTATTTTTTCTTTTGAATCCATTATAGTAAAATATAAAACTTGCGAATTAGAAGGTAAAGGTGCTTCTATAAATGTTTTTAATGAACTATTTTTTCTTTCATCATAAAATTTTACCTGACAAGGTACAGTAAGCTTATTGTGATATACATATAAATGATTATCTTTTAATGTATATATAAAAGGATTTAGTCCTTCACTACTAATTAATTTCTGTAGCTTTGAAATTAAATTACTATTTATAGAAATTGTATGTATATATTTATTATTTTTTAAATCATATATGCTACATCCATTCATGGCTATAACAGGCATATTCAGATTAATATTTTTTAATATGGGAACAATAGTAGCAGGAGTACGGGCTGTTGCTATTGTAAAACTAATATTATTATTTAAGGCTTCATTTAACAGTTTTGTACTGTTTGAACTTATCTTAGCAGAGCTATTAAGCAGCGTACCATCTAAGTCTGAAATATAAAGTATCATAAGTTTACCTCCTAGTATAATTTTGTTGTAAAGTAATTATATAATAAAAAATGAATATTTGTATAGAAAATTTTATAAAATATGTTGACAGAGTTTTAAATACCTGTTATACTAACGAAGTAGGTTACGGAGAGATGGTCGAGTTGGTTTAAGGCACCGGTCTTGAAAACCGGCGTACCTTCACGGGTACCTAGGGTTCGAATCCCTATCTCTCCGCCATATATAATTTTTTTATATGTAGGACACATGGAGGATTACTCAAGTGGCTGAAGAGGCGCCCCTGCTAAGGGCGTAGGTCGGGCAACTGGCGCCCGGGTTCAAATCCCGGATCCTCCGCCAAAACATCTAACAATTGTTAGGTGTTTTTTTTTCGTATATTTGTTTAAATTCAAAATAGGTTATTCATTTTACATTTGTTAACAGAATATTAATTATTAGAAGAGTGTGTGAGAGTGATAGAAATGATAAAAGGAAATAGTGTTTATTTGAGATTAATGATGAAAGAAGATATAAGTAGATTATGCGATTTATGTAATGATGAGAGTGTTAATAAATATAACAACATGTTACCGGATAAAAAGTACTTAAGAAAAAATTTTAATATCCTAAAAAAAATGGACAATAAAATATTAACTATAATAAATGAGAAAGATGTAATTGTAGGTTTTATGGACTACAGAAAACGAGACTTATCATCTGCAATTTATACAATAGGAATAACTATAGGCCAAAAATTTTGGGGAAGAGGATATGGCAAAGAAAGTATAAAAATTTTATGTGATTATTTATTTGAGGATTTAGGTGCAGAAAAAATTGTTATTGAAGTTATAGATAAAAATGTAAGGGCTATAAAGTGTTATGAATCCTGTGGATTTATTGTGGATAAAAAATCAGAGCATGAAGGAACTTCTTTAATAACTATGGTCCTAGAAAAAAGTGAATAATATATTTGAAAAAGGTGTAGCTAAGTTATTAAAATTTAGATATGCCTTTTTAAATTTTAATGATAATTTTGATTATAGAAAAACAAATAAGGAATAATTATAAGAAGGGGTTTAATTAGATTATATAGAATTAATTAATAAGAAAAAAAGTAGGAGATTGTATTTATGGGAATAAGATTTATATACGGAAGGGCTGGTTCTGGAAAAAGCAGCTTTTGTATAGATGAAATTAGCAAAAAGATAAATGACAATAGTATAGATAAACTTATTTATATAGTGCCAGAGCAATACACCTTTCAAAGAGAAACGCTACTCTTAAGAAAAGTAGGAGAAAAAGCTTTATTAAAGGCTGAAGTTCTTAGCTTTAAGAGAATGGCACATAGAATTTTTGAGGCTTATGGAGGAAGAGTACATGATAGGATGAAAGATTCAGGAAGAAGTATGCTTATCCATAAGATTTTACAAAACAATGAAGAGAATATGAGTTACTTCAATAGAATTTCTAAGGAACATGGATTTACAGATATAATATCTGAGACTATAACGGAATTTAAGAAGTATAATGTTTTCCCAGAAAATATTGATGGGACTATTGATAATATTGAGGATAAAGAATTAAAAGAAAAGCTTATGGATTTATCCTTAATATATAGTAAGTTTAATGAAAGTATCGCAGAAAATATGATTGATGGTGATGATGAACTTACTTTATTAGCAGAGAAGCTTAAGCTAAAGGACCCTTATAAAAATACTGAAATATGGATAGATGAGTTTACAACTTTTACTCCTCAGCAAATGGAAGTTATAAGAGCTTTAGCAGGTCAATGCAAGACAATTAACATAACATTATGTATGGATGAACTTGGAGATGGGAAAGGTGATGAAGTTACAGATATATTTAATGTTATAAAGGGTACAGAATACAGAATTTTAAGTATGATGAGAGAAAATAATATTGGATATGAAAACCCAGTAGATTTAAATAAGGATATACCATATCGTTTTAGAGAAAGCAAAGAACTTGCACATCTAGAAAAATATTTTTTCACATACCCTTTTAAACTATATAAGGAGCCAATTAAGGACTTAAGACTGTACAAAGCTAATAACTCTTATGATGAAATAGAAGAAGTCTCAAGGGAAATTATAAGACTTGTACGTGATGAGAATTATAGATATAGGGATATTTCTGTTGTTTGTAGAAATATTGATGAGTATGAAAAGATAACTACAGTTATATTTAATGAATATGGAATTCCATTTTTCCTTGATAAAAAAATAGATATACTAAATAATCAACTAATTATTTTAATTTTATCCACATTAGAAATTTATATTAGAAATTGGTCTTATGAAACTATATTTAAGTATTTAAAAAGTGGGCTTGCAGGTATAAGTAGAGATGAAATTGATAAGCTAGAAAACTATGTTTTATCTAAGGGAATAAAGGGCTATAAGTGGACTGGAGAACTACCAGCTGAGGCTGAAGAAGAAATTGTAGATATTATGGATAGAGTAAGAACACCTCTTATGAACTTCCATAAATCAATAATAAATAAGGATGTAAGAGCAGTATGTACAGCTATATATAACTTCCTTGTAGAAATTGATGTCTTTAATAGAATTGATGAATGGATTAAGGAGTTTGAGGATAAAGGGCTTCAAAGTAAGGTTAAGGAATATGAGCAGGTAAGTGAAATAGTATTAGATATTTTAAATCAAGCTGTTGAAGTTATGGGCTTTGATAAAATTGACATAGATGAATTTTATAAGATATTAATTTCAGGATTTGAAAGCAAGGAAATTGGAGTTATTCCTGCAGCTTTAGATCAAGTTAATGTTGGAGATATTGCTAGAATCAAAGGAAGAGAAGTTAAGGCATTATTTATTGTTGGAGTTAATGATGGAGTTTTACCTTCAGCAAGTAAAGATGAAGGTATATTATCTGATAGGGATAGAGATATCTTAAAGGAAATGGGCGTAGAGCTATCTTCAAGTACTAAGTCTAAGGTATTTGAAGAACAATTTATGGTATATACAGCTTTAACACTAGGAAGTAAATTTATGATGGTAAGTTATCCTATGGCTGATTTTGAAGGTAAGTCACTGAGAGCATCAATAGTAATTCCTAGATTAAAAAGAATATTTACAAATCTTATAGAAGAAAGTGATATATATAATCTTAGAAAAAGAAAGGATAAGTATTCTGATGTAATTGCTCCAGTACCTACATTTAACAATCTTATATTGGCTTTAAGAAAGAGCTATGAAAAAGATGATATTGAAGAATACTGGGATGAAGTATTTTGTTGGTATAAGAATAGAGAAGAATTTAATAATAGATCAGGACATATATTTTCAGGACTAAATTATAGCAATACAGGAGATGAAATTGCCAGGGAAAAAATAAAAGAACTATATAGTACAGATAGTGGAAGGCTTTTATTTAGTGTTTCTAGGTTGGAAAAGTATGCAGGATGTCCTTTTGCGTATTTTGTTCAGTATGGATTGAAGGCTAAGGATAGAAAGATTTATGAATTTACTGCACCAGACTTAGGATCATTTATGCATGAAATTTTAGATAACTTTACAACTAAGATTAAAAGAGAAAAGATAGCATGGTCAGAGCTTACTTCTGATAGGTGTAGAGAAATTGTTGGAGAGCTTATAGATATTAAGTTAAAAGAAGAAAGTGATTCAATATTAAATAGTAGTAAGAAGTATAGATATTTTACTGATAGATTTAAGAGAGTCATAACTAAGTCTATATCTGTAATATCAGAGCAGATGAGAAAAGGACAATTTGAGGTCTTTAGCAATGAGTTTCAATTTGGAACTTATAAAGATGGAGCACCTATAAAATTAGATTTACCATCAGGTGAAGAGGTTTATTTAACTGGTAGAATTGATAGAATAGACACATTAAAGATGGATGGTAATACTTATGTAAGAGTAATTGACTATAAAACAGGTGCTAAGAAATTTGATTTAAATGAACTATATTATGGATTACAAATACAGTTATTAGTTTATTTAGATGCTGTTCTTAGAAATTCTGAATATATATTACGTACTCAAGCTATGCCAGGAGCAATTCTTTATTTTAAAGTTGATGACCCTATAATTAAGAGTAAAACTGAACTTGAGGATGAAGAAATTAGAAAAGAAGTATTACAGAAGCTTAAAATGAATGGACTTTTATTAAAGAATGCAGAACTTGTAAGGGCTATGGATAATGATATGGAGACTTATTCATTAATTATTCCTGCTACTTTTAAGAAGGATGGAGATTTTTCAGCTAATAGTTCTGTTGCTACTGAGGAGCAGTTTGAAATTTTAAGACAGTATGTTAATGATAAAATGATAGAACTATGTAAAGATATGCTTTCTGGAAAACTAAAAATAGAACCATGTAAAAATCAAACTTCAACATACTGTGATTATTGTGATTATTCTTCTATATGTCAGTTTGATACAGGTATAAAGGATAATAAGTATAAGCTTGTAGTTAAAAAAGATGATAAAGAACTTTGGAGAAAAATTGAGAATAAAGTAAGGGGAGGTGCTGAAGATGAGCGAAACTAGATGGACAGAAGAACAAAAGGCAGCCATTGAAACTAGAAAGTGTAATTTACTAATAGCAGCAGCTGCAGGGTCAGGAAAGACAGCAGTATTAGTTGAAAGAATAATAAGGATTATAACAAATGAAGAGAATCCTGTTGATATAGATAAGTTACTAGTTGTTACATTTACTAGTGCAGCAGCATCTGAAATGAGAGAAAGAATTGCAGCAGCTATAACTAAAGGTCTTGAGAAAAATCCTAATTCAAAAAATCTTCAAAAGCAGCTTACATTGTTAAGTAGAGCTAATATAACAACAATGCATTCTTTTTGTCTTGATGTTATAAAAAATAATTTTCATATAATTGAGCTTGATCCAGGCTTTAGAATTTTAGATGAAACTGAAGGAACTCTTTTAAAAGCAGAAGTTTTAGAAGAGTTATTTGAAGATAAGTATGAAGAAGAAAATCAAGATTTCTTAGATTTAGTTGATGCTTATAGTGATTCAAGAAGCGATCAAAAGTTAAAGGATATAATTTTAGATTTATATAGATTTTCCATGAGTGGACCTTGGCCAGATAAATGGCTTAGAGAAAAAGCTGAAGAATTTAATATTCAAAGTAAGGATGAATTATTAAAAAGTACATGGGTTACTGTGCTTATGGAGAACTTAAGTGTTCAGATTAGTGGTTTAATAAGTATGCTTGAGAAGGCTATTTATTTATGCAGAAATGTTGGAGGATTAGAACCTTATTTAGAAAATTTAGATATGGATATGTTTGCTTTAAAAGACGTACAAGATTCTATTGGTGAAGATTTAGATGAAACTTATAAAGCTTTAGTTTCTATAAAATTTTCAAAGTTAAAGACCGTTAGAAAAGCAAATGTTGAAGATGTTGATGCTCAGGAAAGAGTTAAGGATATAAGAAATAGCATTAAAAAAGAAATTGAAAAACTTAAAGAAGAAGTTTTTTCTATGTCACCTGATGATATGTTTATATCAATAAAGGAAGTTTATCCTTATATGAAGACATTAACTGATTTAGTTATTGAATTTGAAGATAGATTTTCAAAGGCTAAGAAGAAAAAAAGTGCCTTAGACTTTAATGACTTAGAACATTTATGTTTAAAAATATTAACTAACGAAGAGTTTAATGTTGCAGAAAATTATAAAGAGTATTTTGATGAAGTTCTTGTTGATGAATATCAGGATTCTAACAGTGTTCAAGAGGCTATTATAGATTTAGTTTCTAGAAAGTATAGTGATGACCCTAATGTGTTCATGGTTGGAGATGTTAAACAGAGTATTTATAGGTTTAGACAGGCAAAACCTGAATTATTTTTAGATAAGTATATGAATTATTCAAGTACTGAGGGTAAAAATAGAAAGATTCAGCTTTATAAGAACTTTAGAAGTAGATTAGAAGTTATTAATGGAGTTAACTATATATTTAAGGAACTTATGTCTAGAGTAGTTGGTGAGCTTGAATATACAGATGATGAAGCGTTAAATTTAGGAGCAGACTATAAGGAAATAAATGATGAGTCTTCAATAACTGGTGGAGACATAGAGCTTCATGTTTTAGATAAGTCAGGAGTATCAGAGGATGAAGAAGTTTTAGAAAATAGAGATGAAGATGAGGAAGAAGAGGATATTGGTGCAATAAACCTAGAAGCAAGAATTGTAGCTAAAAGAATAAAAGAGCTTATGTCTGAAAAAGATGGAAAGACTTTTAAAGTTTTAGATAAAGCTACAGGAGAATATAGGCCTGTGAAATATAAGGATATAGTTATTCTTCTAAGAGCAACTAAAAATTGGTCTGAAGTATTTTTAGATGAACTTGGAGCAGAAGGAATACCAGCTTATGCAGATACAGGTTCAGGATATTTTGAGTCTATTGAAATAAGAACAATTATGTCTCTTTTAAAGGTTATAGATAATCCACTTCAAGATGTTCCTATGATTGCGTTACTTAGATCACCAATAATGAGTTTTTCTGCTGAAGAATTAGGTGACATAAGATTATTTAATAAAGACAATTATTTTTATGAAAATATGAAAGTTATGTCAGAAGAATATAGTAATGAAGTACTTAAGGATAAGTGTGCAAAATTCTTAGTGAAGCTTGATGAGTGGAGAAGTAAAGCTGTATACACTCCTATAGATGAGTTTATATGGTACTTATACATGGACACTGCTTATTATGGATATGTAGGTGCAATGCCTAATGGAGTCCTTAGACAAGCAAATTTAAGAGTTTTATTTCAAAGAGCTAAACAGTATGAACAAACAAGCTTTAAGGGTTTATTTAACTTTATAAATTTCATAAATAAATTAAGAAAATCATCAGGAGATATGGGAAGTGCTAAGATTCTTGGTGAAAATGAAGATGTTGTTAGAATAATGAGTATTCATAAGAGTAAGGGACTTGAGTTCCCTGTTGTATTTTTAGCTGGTTCAGGAAAGCAATTTAATCTTATGGATTTAAATAAGAGTATACTTTATCATGAAGAGCTTGGACTTGGGCCAGATTTAGTAGATTTAGATAGAAGAATTAGTTACAGTACTCTTCCTAAGGAGTCTATAAAACAGCGTATAAAATTAGAAACTTTATCTGAGGAAATGAGAATATTATATGTTGCTTTTACTAGAGCAAAGGAAAAGTTAATAATAACTGGGGCTGTATCAAATGTGGAAAAGTGGGCTGATAAATGTTCATCTGCTGCTGCCTTAGATAAAGATGTAATTCCATCTTCAGAAGTTTTAAAAGGAAAGTCATATTTAGACTGGATTGGAATGGCTGTTAGCAAACATAAAGATGGGGATAACTTGAGACAAATAGCAAATGCTTTGGATATCCCAATAAGAACAGACTTATCCACATGGGAGGTTAATTTATGGACCAAATCTCAATTAGTTGTGGATAAAAACGAAGAAGATGTGGATAAAAATGAAGAAGGACATCTGTTGATAAATTCTCAGTGTGAAACTGTGGATAAAGAAATAGAAAGACGTTTAGGGTTTAAATATAAATATGAGGCGTCTACAAGCTTAAAGAGTAATTTTTCTGTTTCAGATTTAAAGAAAAAGAATTATGAAGAGATAGAGGATACTTTATCAGAAAGTTTATTTAAAGATAAGATAGAAGTAAAGCCTAAGTTTCTTCAAGAAGAAAAGGGACTTACTTCAGCAGAAAGAGGAACAGCAATGCACTTTGCAATGCAGAAGATGGACTTCACAAGAGTTCAAAATTTAGAGCAAATAAATGAACAGCTTAGGGAATTGGTTGATAATGAACTTTTAAGTGAGGAAGAATTTAAAGCCATAAGACCTAGGAAGATATTAAATTTCTTTAAGAGTGATTTAGGAAAAAGATTACTAAAGGCTTTTAATGCAGGAAATACTGTTTATAAGGAGTTACCTTTCTTTACTGAAATAAGTCCTCTAGAGGCAGATAGTTCTTTGCCAGAGAATATAAAGGATGAAAAGGTGAGACTTCAAGGAGTAATTGACTGTTTCTTTTATGAAGGTGATGATATTATCTTGCTTGACTATAAAACTGATTATGTTGAAAGAGGTAACGAAGAGGATATGATAAAAAAGTATACTGTTCAGATTAATTACTATAAAGAAGCCTTAAGAAAAATTACTGGTAAAGAAGTTAAGGAAAGTTATTTATATTTATTCTATTTAGATAAAGAAATAGAGATTTAGAGAAAATTAATTTGTAAAATAAAAGTACATTCAGACATAGAGATTATTCTAATATATCTGAATGTACTTTTTTACTAGAATATCTAATTATAATTTTTATTCTAAATTACGTGAATAATTTGATCTTTTAATTTTTAAATTGCTATTCATTAATGCTTTAGGCCATAATTCTATATATTTAATAATGGCTTTCTTTATATCATCATTTAGATTTTTCCAATTAGTTATTGCTGGATGAATTAATTTATTAAAGTCAGCCTCTTTTCCATATTTCCAACCTTGTTTTTTTCTCTTTTTCAACCATAGTTCATGTTGATATTTGGCTAAACACTCTAAATCTTTTTCTGTAAATTTTATTACCTCTGAATTATTCTTAATTGATTTTAATTCATAATCATCTTTATGTAGTATTTGAGGTATATTTTTTATTTGTTCAATAATCCAAGTTTTTATGTAGTGATGTAACATCATATCATCATCAGCTATATTGACTTTATTATTTGGTAAGTATATGTTTTGATAATTATTAGAAATATAGTATGATATATTATTAGCTTTTTCACTAAAGAATTCTTCAAACATCATATAATTATAGAATTCTTGTTCATCTACATGAAGTTTAAGTTGATCTTGTGATGGTAAGTGTGATTGTTCCCACTTCTTTGCTCCTGATAACATACTCATTTCTAAAATAGCTTCCATTGATCTTGATTCATGTTTGAATTTAGAAACTTTTAATAAGGCTCTAATAATTCCATTATCAACTTGAGCTTCACCATTGTCATTTATAAGATATGGTGTTTTTCTAACTAATAAAGATCTAAGAAGCATTGCTCTTCTGATAATAAATAATTGATCTAACTCTTTATCAGTTTGATTTGGTCCAAGAATATTTACGTATCCTCTTAAACGACTTACAAAGTCAGGACCTTTGGCATTTTTGAAGTTACTTTTAAATATTTCTATTTTTTCTTTATCTTTTATGTATTCTCCACAGAATGATTCGTATGTACTTGATGTACCTCCTGCAAATACAAAGATAGCTTTACCTATTGGATGCAGGGAATCTCCTTCTCTAAATACACCATCTTGCATAGGTGCTAAGAAGTATTTTAACCAGCCGAGGTTTTCTCCAAAACTAGAATCGAATTCATCAAAGAATACTAAAGGTAATTTACCATTAAGTGATATATCTCTGACTTTGTGAAATGCTGCAATTAAGTCATTTACACTTTGGAATTGCGATAAATTAAAATCTATTTTTTCAATTAAATTTGGTGCGATACTTGCTGCAACTTCCGTTACTCCAAAAGATTTTCCTGAACCTGGAGTACCAAAGACTGCAATTGATAGAGGTCTTACTGCATTTCCTGTTGAAATATATTCTGCAATAAGATTTTTTATACTTCTATAAGCTTCAATTTCAGTTCTATCAACTGTCTTTAAGTTTCTAAATTTAGCTATAGGAATATATTTTAAAGCACTATCTTCACCTTTTTTAACTATTTCATAGGCAATATCCTCTAGATTTGTTGAACTCTTATCCTTAATGATATACCAGTCTCTTTGATAGTTAGGATTAGAATTATCTTTTATTTTAATATCTTGAATATACTCACTTAAATCACTGGGATTTTCATCATATTTAAATAATGATTCATTATAATATGTATCATTTTCTAAGTTAATTCCAAAGCCATTAGCAAAATATCTTTGAGCTGATACCATTCCTAGTCTTATTCCTTCATCTATTAAGTCTTGAAAATCTTCACCATTTGAATTATTAGCTATAGTTTTAACAAGACCAGCAACGAAACATGATGTTAAACCATACATTTTTCCATTACCTTCTTTTATAAATCCACCTTCAAATTGGTCAGTTAAAAAATACAACTTGGACTCAGCATTTAATTCCTTATGATAGTAGATTACTCCTTCTAGTCCAAATGGAATTATAAGATTTGTACAATTAGATAAGTATCTAAGTTTAGGATTATTTTTCATTTGCCATACAAAATCTAATGCTGTCTTTTCCCAAGAAAGACCTTTACTAATATTTACTCCTTTAGCTCTTAGGTCCTCTGCATTTATAATAACTATTGTATTTTTTAAATGATTTTTTTCAATGTGCATCCATAATTTGTTGTTAAAATCAATCTTATTTGTTTTATATAAAATTGTAGGTGTTTTGTCACTTTCTTTTATAGCTAATGGCCAAACATCTTCATTAGAATTAAATCCATTGTTATTATCATCTAATATAACTATCTTTGCATCTTTATTATCATTAAATACAGGAAAAACTCTAGGTTCTTCTAAACCTGTTATATAATATCCTGAAAATTCATCAACTCTATAAACTTTATTTTTGCTGTTAGTATCTACTGGAAATTTTTTTAATTGTGCAACAGAAACTAAAATATTATCTACTGAAGATGAGTTTTCTTTTTTTAGATTGGGAGACGCTACATCAAGATTTGTTGATAGTGATACAAGCTTCGATAACAATAAAGCTCCACCTGTATCATATCGTCTACTTACATTAGGATATAACTTATAATTAAGATTATTATTCATTGTAGCTTCCTTTTGCCAAAATAATAAGTTTAAATTGATATCGCCACTTACAACTATCTCTGGTAATTTATTAGTCATAATTAATCAACTCCTTTTTATAAAATTATATAATTATTTTATAATTAGCGTAATATTATAAAAATCTCCTTAAAGAATAGATTATATCTTTAAGGAGATTTCTAGTAAACTACTCTCACCTATAAAGGTGGAAGAATTCTTTATTTTTTAATTAAAATTCTTTTGCTATATTAACTGCTTTATCCATAGCCTTATTTAAAATTCCTTCTACATCAACGCCCATTACATCAAGATTTTCTGCTGTAATACTTTCGACATCATTAATTCCATAGAAATCAAGTAGAGTTCTAACATATCTTTCACCCATTTCAAGGTTTACTCTTTCGCCTTCTGAATATTGGCCGCCTCTAGTTGTTATAATTACTGCTTTTTTACCTTCACATAATCCTACTGCACCTTCAGCTGTGTATTTAAAAGTAATTCCTGTAACACTTGTATAGTCAAAATAAGCTTTTACTATTGCTGGAAGACTTAAGTTCCACATTGGTGCGCTTATAATATATTTATCTGCATCTGCAAATTGATATGCATATTTTAATATTGGATGATTTTTGCTATCTTCTGTCTTAGGTCCAAATACAGCACTTAAATCTTCAGGTTTTAGGAAGTCTATATTTTCTTTATATAAATCTAAAATGATAACTTCATCTTCAGGGTTATTCTTCTTATACTCTTCTACAAACTTGTCTGAAATTTTAAATGTTCTAGATTCTCCTTCTGGTTTTATATTTGCTTTAATATATAGTATCTTCTTCATTCTAAATTCCTCCTTTGTATATGTAATTATAAGTAATATATATTTAATTTGTGTTTATTATTAAATATTATATCCATATAATAGTTCATATATTACTCTTTGTGAAGGAGGCACTTTTTTTGTATATAGTGCAAAAAAGTATACTATATAGTCTTATTTTATAATAAAAATAAACAAATGTAAGGACTATAATCAATATATTATTAGTTTTATTAATTATCCATAAATCTTTCACTATAATAATTTTTAGCACATAGTATAAGGTCTTCATTATTATTTTTTATTTTGTCTTCAATAACTTGATTTAGTAAATAATTTAGTATTTCACCAATAATTCTTCCAGGTTTAATTTTTAAATTAGTTATTAAATAATTTCCGTCTATAGCTAAATCTTTAATATATAGTGGTTCATTACTGTTTATTATTTCATTAAGTATTAAGTTTACTTTACTTAAATCTTTATTATTTGTTTTTTCATATAAATCAATAAGATCAAAAACATTCTCTTTTCCGCAACTTATAATTAATCTTTTGCAGTCTACCTTTGAATTTATAGAGTCTATTAATTTATAAGACGAGGTTAAAGTAATAACTTTATTTATAGTATTGTTATCAAAAGTCATTTTTCTTAATAAGTCCTTTACTAAGGATAAATCTAAATTTAGAAATAAAAAAGCAAGTCTACTAACTAATGAGTTATTAAGTTTATCTAAAGTGTTATTGATATTAAGATTATAAGGAATAATCTTTGATAATAAAGAACTATCAGAAAGTTTTTTCATTCCTAAAAAGGGATTGGAACTTAATAAAATTTTTGAAAGTTCTACACGCATACGTTCATTACTTACATTCTCTATTAACTTTGAATTTGATTTAATAGCTAAATAAGTTTTTTCATCAATATCAAAATTAAGCTGAGAACTAAATCTGATGGCTCTAAGCATTCTTAAAGCATCTTCTTTAAAGCGTTTATCTGCATTGCCAACACATTTTATTATTCTATTTTTTAAATCTGTATTTCCTGAAAAATAATCTATAAGTCCTTTTCTATCGTTATAAGCAAAGGCGTTAATAGTGAAGTCACGTCTTGATAAATCTTCTTTTATGTCTGAGACAAAGGTTACACTATCAGGTTTACGATTATCAGAATATTTTCCTTCTACACGATAAGTTGTAACTTCATAAGGCATTTTATTAATAAGAACAGTTATAGTTCCGTGTTTAATGCCTGTTGGAATAGTTTTATCAAATAATTTTTCTGTAACTTCAGGAGGTGCGGAAGTAGCTATATCATAATCCATAGGAGCTTTTTTTAGTAAAGCATCTCTAATACATCCTCCCACCATAAAAGCTTCATATCCGTTATTATAAAAAGTATCAATAATAAATTGAACATCTTTTGGAATTGAAATAAGCATAAAAATACCTCCATAAAAATTAGTCTTAATAATTATTATAAAATATTAAGACTATTTAAGGAAATTTATTGAATAATTACTTTGCTACCTTCAGGTATATTGTCATAGATCCACTTAGAATCTATTTCTCTTAAACGAATGCATCCATGTGAGGCTGGTTTTCCTAAAGTGTAATCTAATATTTTATCTTTAGTTTCATCAAGGGGAAGGGAGTGAAATAAATAATTTCCGTAAAATTGAACCCAGTATTTACCCCCTTGCTTATAAGAATTAGAGAAGAACCACTTACCTTTTGTTTTAACTGTATAAGAGCCAGCAGGTGTTTCTTCTCCTTTAACTCCTGATGAACAGGTAAAGCTTTTTAATAAGTTCCATGAATTTTTAGAACCTTTATAAATATTAGTTCTTTGATTATGAAGATCAACTTGAATTAAGTATTTAGTATTACTTGATAATGAAAGATTATTTATATTAGATAAATTAATTTTTGAATTTATGCTAGTTGAAGAAACTTGAGCCGCATCATCTTTATATGAATAATCTGATTGGTATACTTTAATTTCTTCAATTTTAGAAATAATACTTTCATTATCTCCAATAATATAATTTACACTATCTATTAAATCTAAAGCTTCAGAGTAGCATTCATCATTACAAAGTTCTGTAACTTCAGATAATACTTCTTGAGTTATGTGTTCTTTACATTCTTTAATGTATTCTATGGAGCTAGTGTAATTAATATCCGTAGATTTTATTTTTGAAAATATATTATACGCTTGAATATATTTTTGATATTCAAATAGATGTACAGCATTTTGAAATGAATTATCTGAATTAAAAAATACTTGATTATCTATATCGGTATAATCAGAATAACGTTTAATTTCATTTATTATATTTATTGAAGTTTGTTCATTAAAGCAATTATCTGAATTTGAAGATAGTTTATTTATTTTTTCATTAAAATAGTCTGTTAAATCTTTCTTTAAAAATATACTTTTAAAAGGATTTAAATTTTCATTACTTATTAAAAGTAGATTTGCATCAGAAAAATTATATTCATTAAAACTAGTTTTGAAATCTCTAATTAAATTTTTATAACTGTAAAATTCAAATAAAGCTATATAAAATACTGCTATAAAAAATAATTTTATTAAAGACCAAAAATTAGACTTATGTTTACGATTAGGTTTTGAATAAAAAGTAAGTCCATTATTTTTGACCATATTAATACCTCCTATTAATGCAATATACATATACTATTGCCAAATTTTTAGAATAATAAACAGTTATTGCATTAATTTATATTGAATTCGTTATTATGTAAAGAGTAAAATATAATTAATGAATAGAAAAAAATTAGAAGTCTATAATATAGAAAAATGAAAGAGTGGATTATCCACTTTTATTTTTTTAGGCTAAAGATTGGAGGAGGGTACTTTGAAGATTGTACATACTGGTGATTGGCATATTGGAAAGATTGTAAATGAATTTTCTATGATAGAAGATCAAAAATATGTTTTAAATGATCTTATTAAATTGATAAAAAAAGAGGAGCCAGACGTATTAATTATTGCTGGAGATATATATGATAGGTCTATACCTCCTGTAGAGGCTGTGGAATTATTAAATAATGTGTTTGAAAAAATTCTTAATGAAAGTAATACAAAGATTTTAGCTATAGCAGGAAATCATGATAGTGCTGAAAGATTATCATTTGCAAGTAATATGTTAGAAAAGAGCGGGTTATATATTGTTGGGAATATAAAAGAGGATTTTAAAAAAATCACTATTAATAAAGATAATATTAATTATAATTTTTATTTAATTCCTTATACTGAACCTGCTGTATTAAGAAAAAAATATGAAAATAAAAGTATTAAAGATCATAATGATGCAATGAAGTTTTTAATAGATAAGATAAAGGAAGATTTTGATGAAAGTGCTGTAAATATAGCAGTAGCCCATGGATATGTTACTTTAAACAGAGAAAAAGCTTTAGATTCAGATGACAAAGATAAGTATGAGGTAGCAGAGATAGAGGTTTCAGATTCAGAAAGACCTTTGTCAATTGGAGGAACTGATTTAATTGATGGAAAAGTATTTGAGAATTTTGATTATGTGGCTTTAGGACATCTTCATGGAAGACAGAGAGTAGGCAGGGATAATATTAGATATTCAGGGTCACTTTTAAAATATTCTTTTTCAGAAGTTAATCATAAAAATGGAGTTACTATACTTGAATTTGATGAAAATAAAGAACTTACTGTAAGGCAAGAAGAACTTAAAACTTTAAGAAATATGAGAACAATAAAAGGTCCTATAGATGAACTTATAAAAGTTTCATATGAATGTAAAGAAGAAAATGGAGATTATATTCAAGCTATATTAACAGATGAAGGTGAGCTTATAGATCCTATTGGAAAGCTAAGAGCTGTTTATCCTAATATAATGCTTCTTAGAAAAGAAGAAAGAAATTCTTCAATAGATAGCAATACAGCTGCATCGCAAGGATATAAAAGTAAATCAGAGCTTGAACTTTTTAAAGAATATTATGAACGTCTTGGAGATGGAGAATTTTCAAAGGAAAAAGAAGAAGTATTAAGCAAAGTAATTAAAGAAGTTCTTTCAGGGGGTGAGGAATAATGAGACCAATAAAATTAGTAATGTCAGCCTTTGGACCATATGCAAAGGAAGAAGTTATTGATTTTTCTTTGTTAAACAATAAAAATATATTTTTAATAACAGGACCAACTGGTGCAGGAAAGACTACTATTTTTGATGCAATAAGTTATGCACTTTTTGGGGAGGCAAGTGGAAGTACTAGAGAAAATGAGACTTTAAGAAGTGATTTTGCAGATAAAAATAGACTTACTTATGTTGAATTAGATTTTGAACTTAGAGGAGAAAATTATCATATAAAGAGAATTCCTCAGCAAATGAAACCTAAGGTAAAGGGTGATGGTTTCACTCATCAAGGCTCTGAAGCAGAATTAATTTTATCAAGTGACAAGGTTATAAGTGGAACTAGTAACGTAACTAATAAGATAAATGAGCTTTTAGGAATTAATAAAGAGCAATTTAAACAAATTGTTATGCTTCCACAAGGTGAGTTTAAAAAATTATTACTAGCTGATTCAAAAGAGAGAGAAGTTATTTTTAGAAAAATATTTGGAACATATAATTATGAGAGAATTCAAGCTTTATTAAATGACAAAGCTAGGGATTTAAAAAAGGATTTAGAGAAATCTAGAGACAGAATATTAGTTAATCTAAAAAATATAAAGAGTGAAGAAAAAATAATAGATAATGACAATATAGATTTTGTAAGTGTTGCAAGTAAAATTGAAGAACTTATAAATACTAAAAAGAATGAAGCTAAGAAAATAGATGATGAGTTAGCTAAGATAAAGAAAGAAATAGAGAAACTTCAGGAAGAAAAAATTCAATCAATAAATAATAATAAGCTTTTAGATGATAAGAAAAAAGTTGCTGAACTTATTGAAAAATATAAGAGTAAAGAACTTGAGATTAAAGAAAAAGAAGATATATTATCTAAAACTATGAAGGCAAAAGAAATACTTTTTGTTGAGGAAGAGATGCTTAAACAGCAGAAAAATAAAGAAGTAAAAGAAAAAATTAATTTAGAAGTAGAAAAAAATATAGATTTTTTAGAAAAAGAGTTAGAGAAGGCAAAAAGTAATTTAGAGGTAGAAGAATCTAAGGAAGCAGAAAAAGATAAGTTAGTTGAAGAAGCTAATTCTCTAAGTGATAAGAAACCTAAAATTCTTGAATTTGATAGCAAAAAGAAAAGTATTGAAGAGTTAGAGATAAGAATAAAAGAGGTTAAGACGGCATCTTTAAATGAGCAAAGCAGTTTAGAAAGGTTTAAAGAAGAACAGGGTAAAATTGAAGAAAAACAGCGAGATATAGTTGAATTTGAAAAGAAAAAAATACTTATAGAAAGAGAGATAAGTGAAAAAAAAGTACTTATAGATAACGTTAGAGAATTATATAGAAAATTAAGAGATTATACTGTATCTAAGAATAATCATGATAAACTAAAGAATTTATTTATTAAGCAAGAAAAAACTTATAAAGATAGTAAGATAATTTTTGAGGAAAAACAAGAAATATACATGAAGGAACAGGCTGGAATATTAGCTGATAGTCTTGAAATAGGAATGCCGTGTCCTGTTTGTGGATCTCTTGAACATCCAAGTCCTGCAGTAAGAGTTTCAGATGTACCTTCAGAAGAAGAATTAAAAAAATATCAAGAGCAGTTTGAGGAACATCAAAAAGAATATAATGAACTTTTATTAAAAATTACACAAGTAAAAACTAATATGGATTCACTAATGAATGATGTAATTCAAAAAAGAATATCTGAGCTTAAGGAGAGATTAGGTAATGATACTTATAATGAAGAAACTGAAGGAAAAGTTCTTGAATTAGGAAAAGGTTTAGGAAATGAAATAAACGAACTTAATTACAAATTAGAAAGTTATAAGAAAGAGATTTCTGAAAAAGATTCAGCTTCTAAAAAATTAGAAGAAATTAAGAAAAATATAGTAAACAGTGAAAATAAGATAAAGGAATTAAATGAGTTGTATACAAATGATTATGCAACATTAGTTTCAGATAAGGAAAAGATTAAATCTTTAGAAAAAGAAATTCCTAAAGATATAAAATCAATAGAGGAGTTAGAAGAAAAGATTTCTGTAATTAAAGAAAATATAGACTTATTTAATAAGAAAATTAAACTTGCTAGAGAAAAGGTTAATGAGTTAAATAATAATTTATCTTCTGAAAAAGCTAAAAGTGAAGAAGGAAAAAAACAAATAAAAGAATTAGATGAAGAAATAAATAAGAGTAAGGAAACAGTAAAAAATAAAATTTTAGAAAATAAGTTTAAAAATTATGATGAATATAACGATGTAAAACAATACATTAAAAGCATTGATGAAATTCAACATGAAATATCTGATTTTAAACAAAACTTTAAGTCTTTATTAGATAGAAATGATGAATTAAAGCTAAAAACTAAAGATTTAGAATATACGGATATAGATAACATTGATTTAAGAATTAATGAGAAAAAGAAATATGAATATGAAATTAATGAAAAGTCTAAAGAGCTTTATTCTATAATAACAAACAATATTAATATTTTAAGTGAAGTTAGGGAGATTCATTCAAAAGTTTTAGAGAAAGAAAAGAAGTATAGAGTTGTTGGAGAACTTGCTAATTTAGCTAATGGAAAAAACAGTCCATATATAAGCTTTGAAAGATTTGTTTTAGCATCATATTTTCAAGAAATAATTGATGCAGCAAATTTAAGACTTACTAAAATGACAGGTGAGAGATTCATATTAAAGAGAAAAGAAGATAAGGGAAAAGGAAAGGTACAACAAGGATTAGAATTAGAGGTATATGATAATTATACAGGTAAGTGTAGACATGTAAAAACCTTATCTGGAGGAGAAAGTTTTAAAGCATCATTATCATTAGCTTTAGGACTATCTGATGTTGTTCAGGCAAATGCAGGAGGAATATCGTTAGATACAATTTTTATAGATGAAGGATTTGGGACTTTAGATTCAGAATCCTTGGATAATGCTATAAATTCACTTATAGAATTGCAAAAAGGCGGAAGATTAGTAGGGATAATATCGCATGTCCCAGAATTAAAAGAGAGAATAGAGGCGAAATTAGAGATTAAGGCAACATTAGAGGGAAGTAGTGCTAAATTTAATTTTGATTAGTTAGAAGTTGACTTGAATTATAGAATAATATTTTTTATAAATTATTGCATATAAAACAATAATTTGCAAATTAGGTTGTTTTAAATTTTTACGTGTGTTATTATATTAATATAATATAAGTAAAATTTTGGAAATTATTTTGGGTTCTGATTGAGAAAGGGATAAATATGGAATTAAATGAAAGGTTAGATAACAAGGAAATTGAAAGTTTAAGTAAGACCGAACTTATAAAGATTGTACATGACTTGCAAAGAAAACAAGGTTTGCAAGAAGAATTTTTATTAAACATATCGCATGACTTAAGAAGTCCTATAAATGTAATTTTAAGTGTATTACAGTGTTTAAAATATGAAACTACATCACAATCTAAAAGAATAAGTGATGAGAAGAGAGATGAATATAAAGATATAGTAAGAAGAAATAGCTTAAAGATAGTAAAATTAATTGATAATTTAATTGATGTTTCTAAGCTTGAAAAAAATTATTATTCATTGAATAAATATAATATAGAGGTTATTAATTTAATTGAGAGTACGGTAACATCAATTAAAAAATATGCTGAACAAAAAAATATAAATATGATATTCGATACTAATATTGAAGAATGTATATGTGCAGTTGATCCGGAAGCTATTGATAGAATTATGATGAACTTATTATCTAATGCAATTAAGTTTTCTAATGAGAACGGAAATATATTAGTTAATGTTAATGTGGGCGATAATGATATAACTATATCTGTTAAAGATGATGGTGTTGGAATAAAGAAAGAGGACCAAAAAATAATATTTAATAGATTTATTCAAGCAACTCAAAATGAAAAAAATGAATTTAAAGGCAGCGGTATAGGATTAGATTTAGTAAGTTATTTATGTAAGGCTCATGGAGGAAAGGTAGAATTAGTTAGCGAATATGGAAAGGGATCTAATTTTATAGTTACCATACCAAGAGTGCTATTAAACTTAGATGATAATAACTTTAAGCTTAGAGGAAGAAGTAAAGTAGAACAATTAGAGGTTGAATTTTCAGATATTTATCTATAAATCAAAATAAACTTGATATTAAAATGGCTTTGTGTTAAGATAGATATGTTATGAATGACATGGGGTGTTAGTTAAACGGATATAACATACCGCTACGGACGGTACATTATGGGTTCGATTCCTATACGCCCTGCCATTTAAAATACCTTCAAGGATATTTTTCTTGAAGGTATTTTTTTATATTTTTTTTTCTAATGGGAAATCTAAGAATAGTAAAATGAATGTAGAGGATGTTGTTTAGATGTTATTTGATAAGATTATTAGTCAATATGATGAGCACAATGAAGCATTGCTATTTTTAATAGATAAGTTTCCTATTAATAAAATAATATTTATTATAGATAAAGCACAAGAAAGCAAAATAAAAGAAGATACAATTAAGTTTTCTAAAATATTTAAAAATATAGAGATATCATTTCAGGTAATTGAAGAAAAAAACATAGACATAATAAGAAGTATAATAATGAAATATAAATCAGCAATTATCAATTTAACAGGGGGAAGCAGGATAATTTCTCTTTTACTTTTAGAAATATCTATGGAGTTAAAGATATACAGCATATATATAGATTTTTTAAATAAAAGGAGATATGTGTTTAAAGATAATTGTAGGGTTATTGAGAGTAGCTTAAAAGATATTTCTATGGAAGAGGTATTCTATTTATCTGGATCAGATATAGTAAAAGAATCTACTTCTTTGTGTGAAAATAAAAAAATAATAGATATGAGTAGAGCTATACTATCTAATTTATCTTTATGGCATAAGTATAAGCAGAAGCTTTATGATAACTCTGTTTTTAAGCATAATTGTAAGGATATTTATAATATAGATGTTAATATAAATAGGCTAAATAGTGGGGAAAAAGAAGCTTTTCAAAAGTTACTTAAGTACTTAAAAAAAATAAATAGCATAGAAGAAGTAAAGAAGGAAAATTCTTTATCTATATTATTTAAAGATAATTATTTAAAAAGTTTTTTATTTAAAAGTGGTACATGGCTTGAAGTAATAACTTATTTATCTGTAAAAAATATTAAAGAAGTTGATGAAGTTAGGTGTGGAGTATTATTTTCATGGGGAATAAATGTACAGAATGTGAAAAATGAAATTGATGTTATTGCTATAAAAGACTCTGTATTAATTTGTATATCATGTAAAGATAGTGATAAGTATGACGAAAATGCATTAAATGAACTTAGTATATATAGTGAAAGATTAGGCAGAAAAGATTCTTTAAAAATATTAGTGGCAGCTAAAAAGCCAGAAAAAATTACTATTGTTGAGAGAGCTAAAGAAATGAATATTCATTTAGTAGTATTAGAAGATAATAATATTAATTATTTAGAAAAGAAGTTAAGACAAATAGTTAATGAAAATATAAAATAAAAAAGCAGAAAATTTCTGCTTTTTTATTTACGATGTCCTATAGTTTCACCACATTGTACTTTACATTCAAAGCCAAGAGAACTTTGCTTTAATATATCTTCATCTATTTCGATTGTATCTTTTTTAAAGAATAGGATTGTAGTAGATCCACCAAATTTAAAGTATCCTTTTTCAGCACCTTTTTCTACTCTTATATCAGGAGTATAACTTTGAATTATAGTACCAACACAAGTAGCACCAACTTCTACATGAATTACATCTCCAAAATTATCAGATTTAAATATAGACCATTCACGTTTGTTTTGACAATATAGCTTTGGAACTCTTTCTAATGCAATAGGATTAACTGAATAGTAGTTACCATTTATAAAATTAGTTTTCTTTGGAATCCCTGAATCAATAAAATGGAACCTATGATAATCTGTTGGACATAATCTAAGAACTAAACATATGCCACCTTCATATTCTTTTGCAACCTCAGCATCTCCTAAAAGTTCTGATAAGCTATAATGTATTGATTTTACTTGAACAAGATTATCCATAGAAATATTATCATAAGCAAATAAACGACCATCTCCAGGAGAAATTAGTATGTCAGAATTTTTATCTACTGGTCTTGCACCATCTTTTAATTCTCTAGTAAAGAAGTCATTAAATGAATTAAAGTCAGAAGCTTTTTTAACTGCAATGTTCATATCAATATCAAAATCATTTATAAATGAATTAATTTTTCTTGAGCTAAATTTTGTATCACAATACTTTCCATAAAGGCGTGAAAAGAGTTTTTTCTTAATAAAAAGTTCTGTAAAGCTCTTACCTATTGGAGATTCATAGCACCATTTTAAATAGCTATCCCCAGCTACCTTTTCTACTTCATAAGTTTTTTCTTTTCTATTATAAACTTTTATCATATTTACCTCACAAATTAAGAAATATATATTATCAATTTTAAGATAATATTAATTGAAAGTCTACAATTTTAAATTTATTGTAGCTGTAACATTGTAATTAATTTGGTTTAAAGTATAAATGTTGCTTTTGGATTAGAATAAATAGAAATGAAAGGTAATAAACTCCAGAAAAATATGAATTTTTTTAATAATATGTTAAACTATAATTGGTAAGAGTTATATATTAAAAGAGTGAAAAAATATTTTATTTCATGAAATTAGGGGGTACCAAGGCAATGAAAAGCGTTATTATTAATGGCGAGTCATATCAAGTAGAGGATGGAAGCACAATCCTTGAAGCTGCTAGAGGAAATAACATAGATATTGCTACTTTATGTTATTTGAAAGAATGCGGTAACGTTGGTAAATGTGGAGTATGTGCAGTAGAAGTTGAAGGTAAAAATAATCTATCTTTGGCTTGTTTAACAAAAGTAGAAGATGGAATGGTCATAAGAACTGATACTGAAAAGGTTAAAGAGAGAGTTAAAACTAGAATTTCTACAATACTTAATAAACATGAATTTAAATGTGGAGCTTGTACAAGAAGAGAAAATTGTGAATTATTAAAGCTTGTAATAAAGTCAAAAGGAAAGGCAGCAACTCCCTTTCTTCCAAAGGATAAAAGTGAGTATGTTGATGAAAGAAGCAAATCAATAACTATAGATAGAACTAAATGTGTTTTATGTGGAAGATGTCAGGCTTCATGTATGACCAAAACAGGAACTGGTTCTATAAAGTTAGCTAATGTTGATGGCAAAAGAATAGTTACTACAACAGAACAAAAATGTTTTGATGATACTAATTGCTTGCTTTGTGGACAATGTGTTGCAGCATGTCCTGTTGGTGCATTAAATGAAAAGAGCCATATTGATAGAGTTAAGGAAGCTTTAGCTAATCCAGATAAACATGTAATCGTTGCAATAGCTCCAGCTATAAGAACTGCCATTGGTGAATTATTTAAGATGGGATATGGACAAGATGTTACAGGAAAGCTATATGCAGCATTAAGACAATTAGGTTTCAATAAAATATTTGATATTAATTTTGGTGCAGATGTAACAATAATGGAGGAAGCTACTGAACTTATAGATAGAATTAAGAATAATGGACCTTTCCCAATGTTTACTTCATGCTGTCCAGGATGGGTACGACAAGTTGAAAATTATTATCCAGAATTATTAGATAATATATCATCAGCTAAGTCACCACAACAAATTTTTGGAACAATAACAAAAACATATTATCCTCATATTTCAGATATAGATCCTTCAAATATTTTTACAGTTACAATAATGCCTTGTACTGCTAAAAAGTTTGAAGCGGATAGAGAAGAAATGGAGATTAATGGACTAAGACAAATAGATGCAGTTTTAACTACAAGAGAATTGGCTAAGCTTATAAAAGATTCAAAGATTCAATTTGCTAAGCTTGAAGATGAAGAAGCTGATCCTGCAATGGGAGAATATACTGGAGCTGGTGTTATCTTTGGAGCAACAGGTGGAGTTATGGAAGCAGCTATAAGAAGTGCTAAGGAATTTGTTGAAAAGAAAGAGTTAAATAAACTTGATTATACAGAAGTTAGAGGATTAGAAGGTATTAAGGAAGCTACTATTAAGATTGGAGATAATGATATTAATGTGGCTGTAATAAATGGAGCTAAGAATTTAACTAAGTTTATGGAAAGTGGGATGATGAAGGAAAAGCAATATCATTTCATAGAAGTAATGGCATGCCCAGGTGGATGTGTTAATGGAGGTGGACAACCTCACGTTAATAATTTAGATATTGAAAAGGTTAATATTAAAACTGTAAGAGCTTCAGTTTTATATAACCAAGATAAGAATGCAAAAATTAGAAAGTCCCATGAAAATCCAGCTGTAAAGAAAATGTACGATGTATATATGGGTGAACCTGGTCATGGAAAAGCTCATGAATATTTACACATAAAATATAGAAAGTAAAAAAATTAAGCTGTATCAAAAGATACAGCTTAATTTTTTATTATTTATTGTTTTTACTAAATTCTAAGTATTCATCGAAAGTCATAGTTCTATCAACGATAGATCCATCATCTTTAATATCGATGATTCTGTTAGCTATAGTTTGAACAAATTGGTGGTCGTGAGAAGCAAAAATTATATTGCTGTTAAAGTCTCTTAAACCATTGTTTACAGCTGTAATAGACTCTAGGTCAAGGTGGTTAGTTGGTTGATCTAGCATTAATACATTTGCATTAGAAAGCATCATTTTAGATAACATACATCTAACCTTTTCTCCTCCTGATAATACGCTAGCTTCTTTTAAAGCTTCTTCTCCAGAGAATAACATTCTACCTAAGAATCCTCTTATGTAGCTTTCTGATTTTTCATCAGAGTATTGTCTTAACCAGTCTACTAATGAAAGGTGACAATCATTGAAGTATTCAGAGTTATCGTTAGGGAAGTAAGAAGTAGTAATTGTTACACCCCACTTGAATTCTCCTTCGTCTGGTTCCATTTCACCAGCTAATATTTTGAATAATGTAGTAACAGCTATTTCGTTACCGATTAAAGCTATTTTATCGTTCTTATTAACTAAGAAATCTACATTATCTAATACTTTAACACCATCAATTGTCTTTGAAAGACCCTTAACAGTTAATATATCATTTCCAACTTCTCTTTCAGGTTTGAATCCAACGAATGGATATCTTCTGCTTGATGGCTCGATATCATCTAAAGTAATTTTATCTAATAACTTCTTACGAGATGTTGCTTGTTTAGATTTAGAAGCATTAGCACTAAATCTAGCAATAAAGTCTTGAAGTTCTTTAATTTTTTCTTCTTTTTTCTTATTTTGATCTTTTGACATTTGTAAAGCTAATTGGCTTGATTCATACCAGAAATCATAGTTACCAACATATAATTTAATCTTTCCAAAGTCAACATCAGCCATTTGAGTACAAACTGTATTTAAGAAGTGTCTATCGTGGGATACAACTATTACAGTTCCTTCAAAGTTAAGTAAGAAATCTTCTAACCAGTTAACTGATTGTAAATCTAAGTGGTTTGTAGGTTCGTCAAGAACAAGGATTCCTGGATTACCAAATAATGCTTGAGCTAAAAGAACCTTAACTTTTTCAGCACCAGTAAGTTCTGAAACTTTTTTGTAGTGAGCATCAGTTCCTATTCCTAAACCTTGTAATAATGATGATACTTCAGATTCAGCTTCCCATCCATTAAGGTCAGCAAATTCACCTTCTAATTCAGAAGCTCTTATACCATCTTCATCAGAGAAGTCAGGTTTTGCATATAGAGCATCTTTTTCTTTCATTATTTGATATAATCTTTCATTACCCATGATTACAGTTTCAAGAACTTCGAAATCATCGTATTGATAGTGATCCTGCTTTAAAACTGACATTCTTGTGTTTGGAGCGATTGAAACTTCTCCTGTATTAGGTTCAACTTCCCCAGATAATATCTTTAAAAATGTACTCTTACCAGCACCGTTAGCACCAATTACACCATAGCAGTTACCAGCAGTAAATTTTAAATTTACGTCTTCAAATAGTTTACGTCCGCCATATCTTAAACTAACATTTGATACAGTTATCAATCATTTCTACCTCATTTCATTTATTATTTATTTCGTTATTATAACATATAAAGTCTACTTTAAGAACTAGAATAGTATTTAAAAAGGTTATATTATTAGTATATTTGTAAAATTAATCAGTAAAATGGGAAATTTGATATAAATCAAGTTATAATAAATATATAAAGTTATTATAGAAGGTGATTAATATGCAAAAAACTAATGCAATGAGATTTTTGGATAAAAATAAAATTTCATATAAAACATATGAATATGAATGTAAAGACGGAAAAATTGATGGATTAGCAGTAGCAGAAAAGCTTGGACAAAATCCAGAAATGGTTTTTAAAACATTGGTTACACAAGGACATTCTAAAGAATTTTATGTTTTTGTTTTACCAGTAGCAGAAGAATTAGACTTAAAGAAAGCTGCAAAGGCAGCAAAAGAAAAAAAGGTAGAAATGATTCATGTAAAGGACATTAATAAATATACTGGTTACATAAGAGGTGGGTGTTCACCTTTAGCTATGAAAAAGTCATTTAAAACATTCTTCCATGAAAGTGCTAAGAACTTTGATTCTATAATTTTTAGTGGAGGAAAAATAGGTTCACAAATTGAAGCTAATGCTGAAGATGTTGTTAAGGCAATTAATGCAGAGTTTGAAAATATAATAGTAGAAAAATAAAAGCTAGGCAGAATAATGGAGGTTATTCTGTCTAGCTTTTTAAATTTCATTAAGGAGATAATAAGTAATCTCTTTAATGAAAAGCAGGCTATTATTGTAATACATAACAAAATACACATAAGTAATGACATAGAGAACCTAGCATAATGAAAATATGAAAAATTTCATGAGTACCAAAAAGTCCAATTTTAATTTTGTCTTTCTTAAGTGCATAGATTACTCCACCAATAGTGTATAATACTCCACCAAATAGAAGTAAAAATATACCTGTTGGTTCTAAAACTTTTGATAAAGGATAAATTGCAAAGACAGCAAACCATCCTATAACTATATAAATTGTACTACTTACCCAACGAGGACATGTGACCCAGCATATTTTAAATACAATACCAATTAAGCCACAAGCCACTACAATGGTAAATAGAGTGTGTCCGATTGAATTTTGTAATGCTATTAAACATAGAGGTGCATAGGAACCTGCTATTAATACAAAAATCATAGAGTGATCTATTTTCTTTAGTATTTTAATAACTGAATTTTTTCCGATAACCGAGTGATATGTTGCAGAAGCACTATAAAGTAAAATCATACTTATACCAAAGCTTAATATTGCTATATAGTCAATTAAGGTACCATTAACAACAGAAACTTTTACTAATAAGGCAATTAAACCAATTAAAGAAAGTACAGCTCCAATTAAATGAGTTAATCCATTTACAGGTTCACGTAAATATTTAAACATATATACACCTCCATAAAACATCATATAGTTTTAAAAACTACTTCTTAATATATTATGATTATCATATTTGGTGATAGAAAAGTCAACATTTATTTAAGGGGAAAATTTACAGTAAAAACAGGTTTCTACTATGATTTTCTTGAAATATCTCCTGCATACTATTAATATTATATATGAGCAAAACAAAAAGTAGTTTTAATAACTAGATATAGAGGTGTCTTTATGAAGAAAGAAGATGTATTAGATTTAATTAGTGGTTTAAAGATAGACAATAAAATTGAAGTTAAGGATATTCCAGATTTAGATTTATATATGGATCAAGTAATTCAGCTATTTGAGGCTAAATTATCTGATTTAAAAAGAAATGATGATGATAAGGTATTAACAAAAACTATGATAAATAATTATGCAAAGGCAAAGTTATTTATGGCAGTAAAAAATAAAAAATATACTAAAGAACATTTAATGCTAATGAGCTTAATATATGAATTTAAAGGAACATTATCAATTAGCGATATAAAAACTATATTAAAACCAATAGTTGAAAAATATGAAAGTGAAGATGGCTATGATTTAAGAGATTTATATATTAGATATCTTGAAGTGAAAAAAGAAGATGGTAATGAATTTAAAGAATTTTATAATAAAGAAGTAAATGAAATTATAAATGAAGAAGTTAAATATGAAGATAAATTTTTATTGATTTCATCTATGATTTCAATGAGTAACATGTATAGAAGAATGGCAGAAAAGTTAATAGATGAACTTTTAGGAGAGGAGAATGAGAAATGAAAAATTTAAGTGATTTAAAAAAGCAGTTATATAGTATTGATGGAAA
>NZ_FPBY01000125.1 GCF_900116755.1 Clostridium sp. DSM 8431 | reverse complement strand
GAACTCCTAAAGCTAACTAAACCACAACGTAAGCATGAAATAAAGTTAAGCGTGAGGGTTACGAAAGTAGAAAGAATTAGTTAGATGGCATAAGGTTAAATCCTAAGTGCTTATACAATGGATAATCAGCAGGTAAGCTCCAAATAGGAGAAACTTCAACGACTATCCCTCCTGAGGGGAGTACACTACAAGCTATTGGTAGTGGAAGTGGGTAGACCTAAACAGGTAATGCTGTAGGATAAGATATAGTCTGTGCTTAATAGAAATATTAAGAAGTTCATAAGAGAACTGCATAAAAAGTAGCGTTTTTATGTGAACGACAACCTCGAAAAACGATTAAAGTTAAGAACTACGGGGATAGCTTGGGTTTGCTTAGTACAGAGTGGTACTATCGACCAAGAAACCTGCGACTTTAGTCGTGGGAGGTTCAGATAAAGAAACATACACTAGATAACGGCTTGGAAATATTAACAATAAAAAAAGAAACATTAATTTCATCCATAAATATAGGATTAAAAGTTGGGGCGATAAATGAAAAAGATAATGAAAAAGGATTAAGTCATTTTATTGAACATATGCTTTTCAAAGGAACAAAGAAAAGAAATAATGAAGAGTTAAATTATGAACTTGAAGCTTTAGGTGGAGAATATAACGCTTATACAGAATATAACGATACTGTATATACAATAAGCTGTTTAAGTGAAGAGCTTGAAAATGCAGTTGAGTTACTGGGAGATATGATAATATCATCAAACTTCCCAAGTGAGGAAATAGAAAAAGAAAGAGGCGTAATATTAGCCGAAATGAGGACTAGTAAAGATGATATTGAATATATAAGTTTTAGAAAAGTTAATGAGCTTGCTTTTAAATCAAGTCCTTTAAGAATAGATGTTACTGGTGTAGAAGAGCAGGTTAAAAACTTTACTCGTGAAGAAATACTTCAGTATTATAAGAAGTTTTATACACCTAAAAATTCATTAATTACTATAGTATCTTCATTAGAACATGAAGAGGCTAAAAAGCTTATTGAAAAAAACTTTTTAAACTGGCATGGAGAAAAGGCTGAAAAGACTCGCGAAATAGAAGAAAAGAATGCTTTTGTAACTAGTACAAGTTATAAGAAGGAAATGGAACAAAGTACTATAGTTTACTTATATACATTCCATAATCTATCTAAGGAAGATGAATTACCTCTTAGAATACTTAATCATAGACTTGGAGAAAGTGCTAACTCTTTATTATTTAGAGAAGTAAGAGAAAATAGAGGATTAGCTTATGACATTTATACTCAGTTAGATTTAACTAAAAATATGAAATCCCTATATATATACACTTCAGTAGCAGAAGATGATGTGGAAAAAACTATTGAAGCTATTAATGAAACATTAGATAGGGTGATTAATAAAAGTACAGTTATAGGAGAAAAGGATCTTGAAATTATGAAGAAAGTTTATAAAACAGCAGTAATTTCTACTCTTGAAGATTCAGCTGAACTTTGTAACTATATACTTCATCAGGAATTAGAAGGAGAGTATATATTAGAATTTGTTAAAGATATGGAGAGTTTAAATAATATAGATAAGGATAGAATATATGAAGTAGCAGAAGAAGTTTTAAAAGAGCCTACTATACATATATTGAAAAAGTTAAAGGAGTAAATAACTTTGGGTAAAATAACAAAGATAGAATCTCAAAAGAGAAATAAGGATAGAGTTAATGTATATATAGATAACAATTATGCATTTTCAGCTTATATGGAGCTTGTGTATAAAGAAAGTTTAAAGGTAAATAGTGAAGTTGACGAAGAAAAACTACTTAGAATAGCTAAAAAAGAAAATTTATCAAAGTGTAAGGAGTCTGCTTTAAGAATTATTGAAAGAAGTTATAAAACTGAGAAAGAAATGATTCAAAGATTAAATGAAAAAGGTTTTGATTCTGAAAATATAGCTATTGTAATTGATTTTCTTAAGGAATATAATTTTATAAATGATACAAATTACGCCAAAATGTATATAAAGGATAAGTTATCTAGTCAAGGAATGCAGAAGATAAAATATTCTTTACTAAGAAAAGGCATAACATCTGATGTAATAGAAGAAATAATGAGTAATATGGATGATAATAAACAGATGGATACAGCTCTTGAACTTGCAAGAAAGAAGTATAATAGTCTTTTAAAAACAGAGAAAGATAAGTATAAGCTTTGGAATAAACTATTAAGATACTTAGTGGGAAGAGGATATGACTATTCTATGGCAAAGGATGTTATAAAGGAAGTTATGGATAATATTGATTAGAGGTGGTGGAATGAATTTAAGTATTCAATCTTTAGTAATGTTAGGCTTAATTGCTTTTAGCATAATACTAACAGTAAGATCAGTATTTATAAATAAAGGGTTAGATGAGGCTATGGACCCTATTATCTCAGGAATATCCACACTTATTACATTTTTCATAGTTATAACCTGCTATGAAAGACTAGATTCTGAGATAAGCAAATTATTAATTAAGTATTTACCAGGAGAAATAAATGATATTGGTATAGTTCATATAATTACACTAGGAATAGCATTTGTTTTATTAAAGTTAATTATTGAATTTATTCTAAATACTTTAAATAAAATTTTATTTGCAAATTCTATAGCTAACAAAAAAAATAGATTAGTTATAGGAATCTTTTCTATAGTATTTGGTTTTATAAGAGGGATTATATTTATAGTTTTACTATTTATGTGTATATCAATATATAATAGTATGGCATCTGATAATAAGCAGCTAAAATTTTTTGAAACAAGTAAAATATATACAAAGGTTTCAGATATAGTTGATAAAAGTCAGGTAGCTTCAATGTCTAATGATCTTCAAGAAAAAGTAGCATCTAATAAAATCATATATTATAATGGTATAACTATAGATGAGGGAGTGTTATCTAATGATGCTATAAATAATAAGGCATTGGAGATTACTGAAGGAGAAAAATCAGATAAGGCAAAAGTTAAAACTCTATATACCTGGATAGGAAGTAATATATCTTATGATGATAGCAAAGCTAAAAAGATTTTAGAAGAGGGTAAAGAATGTGAAAGTGGAGCAATAGTTACCTTTAATACTAGAAAAGGAATATGTCTTGATTATGCATGTTTATATGCAGCTATGGCAAAAGCTTGTGGTCTTAAAGTTAGGGTTATTGTAGGGCAAGCTTATAATGGTGAAGAATATGTAGGTCATGCCTGGAATCAAGTTTATATACCTAAAGAAGATAGATGGATAAATGTGGACCCTACATTTTATAAAGCTGGGGATTATTTTGACAGTAGTAAGTTTGAAAGCCAGTATAAACAAACTAGTGTAGCAGGAGAATTTTAAAATTGAGAGAGATTACTTTTGTTGTAAACAATTAAAAAAATTACCTATAAACAAAACACTAGAAAAAAGTGTATAGTTTATAGGTGCTTCTTGTGTATAATATTAATATCTGCCTTTATAGAAAAAATATAGGTAAAGCAATATATGACAAAAGAAATATTGATTACTCAAGTAAAAGCTTATAATATAAGAATAAAACGATAGAGCTACATAGTGCCAAAAAGAAAATTTGAAAAGACTATAAAGGATATCAATAAAGCTAAAAAAAAGATGACTCCTAAATATTTAGAAACCATCTTTTATTAGCTTCTTATTTCATTTTTATGATGCCTCTTAAAAAGGGAAGACTTTAAAGAAAGAAGCTCTTTTAATTTATTTTTTATTTAATCGAGAAGTTATTAATTTTATAGCTTTTTCACAATCAGTATCCTCATTATTAAGAGCCCATGCAAGATTAAAATTAATAAGGGCTTTATTTGTATTTTCTTTCATAGCATAGCAATATCCTAAATTAAAGTAGTATTTGCTTTCAGTATGTAGTAACAAAGCTTTCTTTATCATCGCTATAGCATTATCATAATCTTTTAATTTAATGAAGCATACACCGGAATTATAGTAAGAGCAGGCTTCATTATCTTTTTCTTCTATTGCTTTTTTGTAACAATCAATAGCTCTTTTATAGTCTTGTATGTTGTATAATTTATTACCTTCATTAAAAAAGTTCATGTTACCTCCTAATATAAATATATTATTAAGATTATAGACATAGTTTATATATTATATACAAGTTAATGTTTATTTATTCCATTGAATTTAATGATGCACTTCATTAAAATAGTAAAGTAACTTGAAAATCATTTTTAAGAAGGTATAATATAAATACTATAATAAAAATAAGTAGGTGTTAATAATAATGAAAAAATACAATATAGGATTAGATGTTGGATCTACTACGGTTAAAATAGTAATCTTAGATGTAACAGGAAACATCGTTTATAGCAAATATGAAAGACACTATTCAGATATAAGAAGTACTATTATTAAATTAGTTAAAGAAGCCTATTCAATTATTGGAGATGCCAACATCACAATGAGTGTTACTGGGTCAGGGGGACTTTCAGTTTCTAAGTGGCTTAATATAGAATTTGTACAGGAAGTTATAGCTTGTACAAAGACTGTAGAAGAAGTAATACCATCTACTAATGTAGCAATAGAATTAGGGGGAGAAGATGCCAAGATTACATACTTTAAAGGTGGAATAGAACAAAGAATGAATGGTTCTTGTGCTGGTGGTACAGGAGCATTTATTGATCAAATGGCAGCTTTATTAAACACTGATGCTTCAGGTCTAAATGAATTAGCCAAAAATCATAAAGTAATATATCCTATAGCATCAAGATGCGGAGTTTTCGCAAAAACAGATGTACAACCATTAATAAATGAAGGAGCAGCTACTGAAGATATTGCAGCATCTGTATTACAAGCTGTAGTTAATCAAACAATTAGTGGACTTGCTTGTGGTAAGCCTATAAGAGGAAAAGTTGCATTTCTTGGAGGACCACTATATTTTTTATCAGAATTAAGAAATAGATTCATAGAAACATTAGGATTAAGAGATGATGAAATTATATTTCCAAGTAATCCCCAATTATTTGTTGCTCAAGGTGCAGCAATTTTATCTAGAGAAAATGAAGAAATATCCTTTAGAGATTTAGTTGAAAGTGTTCAACAAATAAAAGGAAATAAGGATAAAGGTGTTGATAGATTAAACCCATTATTCAAAGATGAAGAAGAATATAGAGTATTTAATGAGCGTCATTCAAAAGCTAAAGCTAAAAGAAGTAGTCTAGAAAACTATAGAGGAAATGCTTACTTAGGAATTGATGCAGGATCAACAACTACTAAGGTAGTATTAATCAACGAAGATAAGGAAATAATATATAGTTATTATGGAAGTAATGGAGGAAGTCCATTAAATAAGGTAATAGAAATATTAAAGGATTTATATTCAAAGCTTCCTGAAGGTGTGAATATAGTAAATTCAACTGTAACAGGATATGGAGAATCATTAATTAAAGCAGCTCTTCATATAGATATAGGAGAAATTGAAACAATAGCTCACTATAAAGCAGCAGATCATTTCTTGCCAGGAGTAGACTTTATTCTTGATATTGGTGGACAAGATATGAAGTGTTTAAAAATCAAAAATGGTGTAATTGATTCAATTTCATTAAATGAAGCATGTTCAGCTGGATGTGGGTCGTTTATAGAAAGTTTTGCAAAGTCATTGAACATGGAGATAGAAGATTTTGCCAAGGAATCTATAAAATCTAAAGCTCCAGTAGATCTAGGATCAAGATGTACTGTATTTATGAATTCAAGAGTAAAACAAGCTCAAAAAGAAGGAGCAGAGGTTGCAGATATATCTGCAGGTTTATCATACTCTGTTATAAAAAATGCATTATTCAAAGTTATAAAAATGAGAAACGAAGAAGAAATGGGCAAAAAAATAATAGTTCAAGGTGGAACTTTCTATAATGATGCTGTTCTTAGAAGTTTCGAGCTTATATCAAACAGGGAAGTTGTAAGACCTGACGTTGCAGGTATTATGGGCGCCTTTGGATGTGCATTAATATCTAAAGAAAGATATGAAGAAAAAGAATCATCTTTATTAAATAGAGAACAAATAGAAAGCTTTAACATGACTTCTGACTTTAGAAGATGTGGAAAGTGTGGTAACAACTGTTTATTAACAATAAATAAGTTCTCAACAGATGAAGAATTTATTTCAGGTAATAGATGTGAAAGAGGTCTTGGAATAGAAAAGGCAAAAGAAGAAATTCCAAACCTTTATAAATATAAATTCAAGAGAACTTTTGCTTATAAACCATTAAAGAAGGAAGAAGCAAAGAGAGGAACAATAGGAATTCCTAGAGTCCTTAATATGTATGAAAATTATCCATTCTGGTTTACACTATTAACTGACCTTGGATTTAGAGTTGAATTATCATATCCATCAAGCAAAAAGATGTTTGAACTTGGAATAGAAACAATACCTTCAGAATCAGCATGTTATCCAGCAAAACTTACTCATGGACATATCATGTCATTAATAAATAGAGGTATAAAAACAATATTCTATCCATGTGTATCATATGAAAGAATAGAATTTGCTGATGCAGATAATCACTATAATTGTCCAATGGTAACATCTTATCCAGAAGTAATAAAAAACAATATGGATGTATTAGAAGAAGAAAATATTAAATTTATAGAACCTTTCTTCTCATTTGCAAATAAGAAAGCATTAATTAAGAGAATTGCTGAAGAATTTAGTGACTATAATGTAACTATGAAAGAAGCAGAGAGAGCTGTAAATAAGGCTTATGAAGAAAGAGAAAACTATGATAATGACTTAAAGAATAAAACTAAAGAAGTATTAGATTACTTAAAGGAAACTGGAAGAACTGGTATAGTATTAGCCGGAAGACCATACCATATAGATCCAGAAATAAATCATGGTATACCAGATATAATTAATTCATTTGGAATGGCAGTTTTAACAGAAGATAGCGTTGCACATTTAGCTCAAATGGATGATAAGCTTAGAGTAGTTGACCAATGGATGTATCATTCAAGATTATATAGAGCTGCTGATTATGTATCTAAACAAGATAACTTAGAAATTATCCAATTAAACTCATTTGGATGTGGATTAGATGCTGTTACTACAGACCAAGTTGCTGAAATTTTAGCTTCTAAGGGTAAGATATACACATGCTTAAAGATAGATGAAGGTAATAACCTTGGAGCAGCTAAGATTAGAATAAGATCTTTAAAAGCAGCTATGGAAGAAAGAAGAAGAAATAACTATGTACCTGTAGAAGAAAAGATAGACTACAGTAATCCAATATTCACAAAGGAAATGAGAAAAACTCATACTATTTTAGTACCTCAAATGTCACCAATACATTTTGAAATACTAGAAAAAGCTATAGGCTCATGTGGATATAACGTAAAAGTACTTCCATCAATAGATAATGAAGCTGTTGAAGTAGGATTAAAATATGTTAATAATGATGCATGTTATCCTTCAATAATTGTTGTTGGACAAATGATTCATGCTTTACAATCAGGAGAATATGATTTAAATAATACTTCATTAATCATAAGCCAAACTGGTGGTGGATGTAGAGCAACAAATTATATTGCTTTCTTAAGAAAGGGACTTAAAGAAGCTGGATTTGATAATATACCAGTATTATCATTAAATGCTTTAGGTATGGAAAAGCAACCAGGATTTAAGCTTTCACCTAAGTTCTTAAAGAGAGCAGTTATGGCATTAATATACGGAGACTTATTCATGAGAGTTCTATATAGAACAAGACCTTATGAAAAAGTTAAGGGGTCAGCAAATGCTTTATATGAAAAATGGAACGAAATAGCTAAAGTTAATGTTACAAATGGAAGTAAATCTGAATTTAATGCTAATATTAGAAAGATTGTAGAAGAATTTGATAACTTAGAATGTGTTGATGTAGTTAAGCCTAGAGTTGGACTAGTAGGTGAAATATTAGTTAAGTTCCACCCAACTGCTAATAATAACATTGTTAAGATAATAGAAGATGAAGGTGCTGAAGCTGTAATGCCAGATCTTTTAGACTTCTTCTTATACAGTGCATTTGATGCAGAATTTAAATATGAAAAGCTTGGTACAAGTGCTATGAGCAAAAACTTAAGCAATATCTTTATTAAATGGGTAGAATACTACAGAAAAGATATGAAAAAGGCTTTAAATGCATCAAAGAGATTTAGTGCACCAAAGGAAATTAGAGAATTAGCAGATATGGCATCACCAATTCTATCAATAGGAAATCAAACAGGAGAAGGTTGGTTCTTAACAGCTGAAATGATAGAACTTATTGAAAGTGGTGCAGATAATATTGTATGTATGCAACCATTTGCTTGTCTTCCTAACCATGTTACAGGAAAGGGCATGATAAAGACTTTAAAATCAAGATATCCTCAGGCAAATATAGTAGCAGTTGACTACGATCCAGGTGCTTCACATGTAAATCAATTAAATAGAATTAAGCTTATGTTATCGGTGGCTTTCAAAAAGGTTCAAGATGGAGAAGTTTTCCTTGATTTAAGTATGGCTAAGCCAAAGAAATCTAAATCAAATAAATATAAACTTTAAAGATGAAACTGATATAACAAGATAGTTTTTTAGACCTGAGAAAATTTCTCGGGTCTTTTTATACATGTAAAATATAAAAATTTCCTGTTTAGTTAAAAATTAAATAAAAGTGTGATACAATATAAAATTAAGGGGGTGCATAGTATCAAAAAGAAAAGAGATAAGAAAAGAAATAAGATAAGTTTTTTTATTTATCTTATGTATATAATAGTTTTTTTAGTAATTACTACTCCAATACTATTATTTTATGGACCATATAAAGGTGTTAGGAAAGTATTTGTATCAACATTACTTGCCACAAGACATGCTTATCTTTTAGAAGATATTTTTTCAGAGGATACATTAAATAAAATGGTTGGAGCTAAAGTGGAAAATGTATCAAATGATGAAGTAGACCAAGATTTAAGTAAAATTGATATATCTTGTACTACAGGTAATGATATAGAATTATATAAAGATGAAGAAGATAAATATGTAGCATATATATTAGAAATTAAAAATCCATTAAAAATAAAAGCAGTTATGACAAAACATTTAGGAAAGATGGGACAAAGAACAAGTGAAATGGCAGAAGAGAAAAATGCTATAGCAGCTATTAATGGTGGAGCATTTACTGGAAATGGTGAAAATGGAGGTACTGCATCCATGCCAGAAGGTTTTGTGATTTCAGAAGGAAAGGTTATATATACAAAGGATAAATATAATGAAACTCAAAAGCAAAATGTTGTAGCTTTTAATAAGGAAGGAAAGCTTGTTGTAGGTTATCATTCTATAAAGGAATTAAAAGAAATAAATGTACAGGAGGCTATGTGCTTTACAGAAAGAAGCATAATAGTGGATGGAGAAAAGCAGATAAAAGATCATTTATGTGGTGGATATAATCCAAGAACAGCTGTAGGGCAAAAAGCAGATGGAACAGTAATTTTTCTTGTTATAGATGGAAGAAAAATCACTATGCCTGGGGCAACATATTATGATGTGCAGGAAATAATGGCTAAAAGAGGAGCTGTAAATGTTGGGGTTTTAGATGGAGGATATTCATCAACTATGTATTACGATGGAGATGTAAGAAATTCACCAAATGCATGGGATGGAGAAAGATTAGTAGCAACAGCATTCTATGTTGAAAAATAAAAGAGAGGGTAAGTAACAGTTACAAAAATGTTATAAAACCTTAGAAAAGTGTAATAAAAAATAACAAACTTCAGAAATAGAGATTTATAGATTTGTCTAATAACTTTTAGATGTTTATTAATGATATCACCTCACTAATATGTTTTTTATGTATCTTTGAATACTATTTTGCGTATCTTTGAATACTATTATAGGATACAAAAAAAGAAATGAGATGAATACAATTGATTCTATCAAAGAAGATTAGATTATATCCAACAACAGAGCAAGAACAAAAGTTGTGGCAATCAGTTAGTACTGCAAGATTTATTTATAACTGGACTTTAAATAAACAAGAAGAAAATTATAAAAATGGTGGCAAATTCATTAAAGATACTGATTTAAGAAAAGAAATTACTAATCTTAAAAAGAATGAGTTATCTTGGCTTAATGAAGTTTCCAATAACGTAGCGAAGCAATCTGTAAAAGATGC
>NZ_FPBY01000058.1 GCF_900116755.1 Clostridium sp. DSM 8431 | reverse complement strand
CAGATAGATATTTTCCATCATCAAAATTATGCAGCTCATGTGGCTCTATAAAAAAAGACTTGAAGCTTAAAGATAGAATATATAAATGTTCTTGCGGTTTAAATATAAATAGAGACTATAATGCAAGTATTAATCTTAGTAGATACGAATTAGCAATTTAATCACTATCAAGATATTGCTGATATGTAGGGTGCGTTGTACCCGAATTTACGCCTTTGGACTGTTATATCAAATGAGAGTAGTATATGAATTTATTCATTACAAAATCAGACAGGTTGAATAAGGAATTAAACATGCTTTATAAAGTTTTATAAGGTTTTGGCAACGGTTGGAAACATAGAAATAATTGAAGATGTGTTTAATACGTGGAATAATGAATCTCTTCCCCCAAAGATACATTTTTCATCTCCTAGAGAATTTGTAAATGACAGAAAACATTCAGATTATATTATTGCTTCTGATTTTGTAGAATTTATTGAAAAGGTGAAAAAATATGATAGAGATTTCGATGCTATGCTTGAATGTAAGGAAAAAGATTTAGCCTTATATGAGCTTGCAAAGTATATAAAAAACTTAAAGCCAGAATATAAATGGATAGATACAAGTACTTTTTTTGTATAGAAAAATATCTTAATAATTAAAAGAAAAATATATAGAAAAATTAATAAAAGAAGGTTATTATGTTATTTCATTGAAAAACATAGAATGAGATGATAACATGTCCTCAAGGCAATGGTGCATAAAGTATCATTGCCTTTTATTTTTTATGGGGAGATGATAAGGATGAATAATAAACGATTATCAAAAAAAGCTTTAGTTATGGTATTAAGCTTGATATTTACTATATCTTACACTTTAACTACTTTTAAAGCAGAAGCTAAAACAAATAGTGATATTATCGGAAAAGATGAATTAGCAGTAGTAAATTTTATGACAAAGTGGGGAGATAAAGAAGCTAATATTAATAGTATGATAGATTATATTGAAGAAGCTCATAATAAAGGAGTAAAGATGATTCTCTTTCCAGAGATGAGTGTAACAGGGTATGCCTCTTCAAGTGAGCCTTCTTCTGAAGTTTATAAAATGGCAGTAGAAGAAGCAGAATATATTGATGGACCTACAGCTGAAAAAATAGCTGAGATAGCAGATATTTATGATATGTGGATAATATATGGTGCCTCAGAGAAAATTGAAGGTGATGATAACCATGCTTATAATTCAGCCTTTGCATGTTCACCAGAAGGAGAAGTTACAGCTTATGAAAAGATAACTCCAGTTGAAGGAAGCTGGTGCACACCAGGAACTACACCTGTAATCCTTGATACAGAGTTTGGAAAAGTAGGATTAAGCATATGCTATGATACTTATGCAACTCCTGAACTAGAAAGATATTATTCTGCTAATGGATGCAAAATAATATTAAACCCAACAGCTACATCAAGAAGTTATTATGATACTGATGGAGATGGAAAGGCTAATGATGAAGGATGGGAATGGTATTATAAAAATAGACTTGAAAGTATAACATCTAGAGAAGGAATATTAATTGCAAGTTCTAATTTAGTTGGAAAAGATGGACCTGTTTCTAAGGAAAGTGGTGAAGGAATTTATGATTTTCCAGGGAGAAGCGTAATAGTTTCAGCTGCTTTTGATGGACCTATTTACTTTGGAGGAGCTGAAGACAGCAATATAATAACAGGAAAAGATGGACTTATTACTAATAGTTCAGAAATAGATATAAAAAATAAACCTTCTTCAACAACAAAGGTATCTTCAGATTTTCATCCAGATTATTATGCTTTGTGGTATAAGGAATTAGCAGATAGAAAAGCTAATGGAGAATCTTTATCTTACACATCTAAGATTTCAGATGGACCTATAGCAGCTGTAGTAAACTGCTCTTCTAAATGGGGAGATAAAGAAGCTAATAAGAAAATGATGATTAAATACATAGAAGAAGCAGCATCTAAGAATGTTAATATTCTTGTATTTCCTGAGACTGTTTTAACAGGTTACTCATATGAAGATCCTGAAAAAGATACTCTTCAGGGAAATGATGAAATGCATGTTGCTTTAGCAGAAACTATTCCAGGAGAAACAACAAATGAATTAAGTGAGTATGCTAAAAAGTATGGAATGTATATAATTTTTGGTATGAGTGAAAAAGATAAAAAAGGCTCTATGTTTGAAAATGCCAAGTATTTAAATAATACTAATGTAGAAAAGGTATATAACTCAGCTGCTATTCTTTTCCCAGATGGAAATATTACATCTTATCAAAAAATGCATAGAGCAGGCTTAGAAGCAAATTGGTCTGTATGTGGAAGTAATCCTGTAATGTTTGATAGTAAATGGGGTAAAATTGGAATTGATATATGTAGAGATGGACACTTTTATCCTGAGCTTGGTAGATACTATGCAGCAAGTGGATGTACTATATTAATTCATCCTACAGCTACTACAGGAAACCCATGGTATAGAGAAACTAGAATAGGAAGTTATACAGATAGAGATGGAATGGCAGCTATAACATGCAATCTTTTAGGACCAGATGGAATTTATGATGAAAATACTAAATCTTATTCAGGTGGAGAATTTGCAAGTACAAGCTTAATAATTACTAAGTATATTAATAAAGAAGGTAAGGTAAGTTTCAATCCAATAACAGGATCTGCTATAAGTTTAAATGGAACTGGATCTGAATCTGAAGGTTATGATTTAAGAGGTACAAGCCCTGAAGGATTAGAAGTTGCAAAAATGAATTTAACAGGTACTGGCTTTAGAATAAATAATTTTAATCCATTATTATTTGCAGAAATGTATGATGAACTTGCTAAAGATAATATTGAAGGATATAAATCAATATTCCCAGGAGTTACATTAAATAAAGCAGAAACTATAGATTTAGTATCAACAGATAGTAATACTTATATTCAAGCTATAGGAAAAGTTTCTAAGGGAGCAAAACTTCTTGTAGATGGAATTAATAAAAATGATGATTATACTTCTTATAATTTGAAGTTAGTAAATAATGATGGTGAATTAAATAATTTAAAAGTAAGAATACCTTTATCATTAATAGATAAAAAAGATAATTTTAAGGTTTATAAAACAGATGAAGAGGGAAATAATATTGAAATTCCTTATATAATTGAAAATGACTATATAGTTTTTAAAACTGACTCTTTAGGAGAGTTTAAAGTTGGAGATATAAAAGAAATCTCTAATACTGAAGTATCAGAAGAAAACAAAGACAATATAAAAAATGGATCCCTTGATAATGCTGATAATATAGAAAAGATAGAAACTACAAAAGATAGAGAAAAAGTAGAAAAGTCAGGCAAGGTAGAAAAGATAGCAAAAACAGGGGATAGTAATTCTTATATTTATATATACATCTTAATAGTAACAGTATCTCTTGGTATTTGTGTATTTAGTAAAAAGAAAGGCTCAATTATTAAATAGAGTGATAAGTAAAATTAGCTATTCCAATATAGGAGGACGGCTCTAGCAAGGAGTTGTCCTCCTTTTATTTCTATAGTATTTAAATGTAATTATATTCAAGTTGAAAAATACTATCATTTAATTGTAAGATATTAATGAGGTGTTTTTTATGAAAAGTGTAAGAGCAGAAATAAATAAAACGATGCCGATAATTGGAGAAAAAGTTATACTAAATAATATTACACTGCATGACCTTGTTAAAGTAAGACTATGTTGCAATAGAGAAGGCTTTGAAAAGTTTACCTCAAGACCAGTTTACAAACTAAAAGAAGAAGATAGCTATAATGTGTATAGTAAAGTTATTAAGGATGATAGAATCTGCATACTAGGTATTTATGAAAAATCAGAAGGAACTATTATGGGCTATATAACTATCTATGATTATAATGATAGGAATAAAGCAATAGAAATAGGGTACTACTTGATTGAAGCGTATAGAAATAAAGGATATATGAAAGAAACTGTTAATTTAACATTAAAAATATTATTTCATAAATTAAAATTAAATAAGGTTACAGCACAGACTGGAAGTTATAATGATAGTTCTAATGCCCTTCTTAAGTCTTGTGGCTTTAAATTAGATGGTGTCTTAAGACAACATCATGAACTTCATGGAAAGTTATATGATGATTATTTATATAGTATATTAAATGAAGAATTTTAGGTATAAAAAAAGCTCGTGGATGAGATTAAAATATCCATGGGCTTTTTTAAGTTATTTTATAAAAGGCATTTTTAAAATTACCTTAGTTCCCTTATTAATAGTGCTAGAAATTTCAAGACCATATTCATTTCCATAAGTAAGTTTTAATCTTCTATGAATATTTCTTAGAGCTATTCCACTAAAGTTTTCATTATCCCCATTAATATAGCCCATAAGAGAATTTAAGGTGTTTTCATCCATTCCAATACCATTATCAGAAATTATAATTATAAGATTCTCATTTATATGTTTTCCTTCAATGATTATTTTCCCAGAATCAGTGCATTTGCTTAGTCCATGATTAATAGAATTTTCAATAATAGGCTGAATTATCATTTTTATTATTTTACAGTCAAATACTTCTTCACAAATGACATTCTCAATAGTAAATAGCTGTTCAAACCTTATTTTTTGCAAGTAAATATAATTATCTATTATATTTATTTCATCTCTTAAAGAAACTATATCAGATCTTTTATTCATGCTATAGCGCATTATACTTCCAAAGAATTCTGCCATAGTTGAGGTTTCAAAATCATCATTTATTTCAGCCATCATGTGAATAGACTCTAAGGTGTTATATATAAAATGAGGATTTATTTGATTTTGTAGTTGCCTTAACTCAAGTTCTTTTTGTTCAATTTTTGACTTGTAATTTATATTTATAAGGTTATTAATTCTACCTTTCATTTCATTATAAGATTTTACAAGATGTCCAATCTCATCATCAGTATTATAGTCAAAATCATAATTAAGGGTGCTTTCAACGTTTTTATCCATATTATCAATTAATGATTTTAGAGGATTAAATATTCTCTTATTAAAAAATAAAAATAGTATAAGAAACAAAAGGGAGAAAAATGCAATATTTATTATAAAAAACATTATGTAAAGTTTGTTTGTGTGATAAGCAGAAATCCTAGGAATAAAATTTATAAGAGTCCAATTTGTAAATTCAATAGTGTTATAAGAAACAACAGCATTTTTGTTTAGCTCTTTTAATTTTGGAGTATAAGAAAATGTATTTAAACCTAAAGTTTCAGGAGATGAAGAAAGAAAACTTCCACTGCTAGATACAATAGGGTTATTTTGCGAGTCATATAAGTATATAGTTTCATTAGTATAAGGCAGAGAGGAACTAAGTAGGTCTTTAACATTAGACATAGGAATGGTAAGAAGTACTATACCAGTAGTTCTCTTTGTTTGAACATCAACAATTTTTCTAGTAAAGCCTATGGATTTTTCTTTATCCTCACAGTTATCTATATAAATATTATTTAAGGATATGTTAGGAATAAGGTTTATTTGATTTTCTGATGTAATAGCATTAGTAAACCATTTTTCATCTGAAACATTCTTTAGCTTACTGCTAATTAAATTTCTTATAGAGAAAGCACCTTCCCCATATCTATTAAAAATATAAGCTCCATTAAGAGAATCATTTTGAATAAGCATCATATCACATATTTGAGTAAGATAGTTTAAGCATTCAATATTGTATTTTTCAGATAGTGATAAGGTATTATGAAGCTTATTTATATCAGGAAGAAGAAGAGGATACTTAGATACATTAGATATATTATCTATCTTTTCTGAAATTTGATTACTTAAAGTAGAGTTGAAATTTTTTATTATTTTTTCCGTCTTTTTTGATTCATATAAAGAATAAGAATATAAGGCAATACTAGTAAGAATAAAAAATATAACATACATTGCAGTAAAAATTAATAAAGTAAGCCTTTTAATGGATAATTTTTTAAGCAAATTCATAACATACTCCTTAGTTTTATGATAAAATATAACAAAATGCTAAAAAGATATAACTTTTACATTAACTGTTTTATATAGTAAATTATATAAATAATTTTATGGTTATACAAGGAGAGCGTATGAGAATTTTGGTGGTAGATGATGATAAGATTATAAGGTTTGGTCTTGCCAAAAAGATAAAAAGATTATTTGCTGATTATGAAGTAATCAGTGATTTTGCAAATGGTAGCATGGCATTTAAATATTTAGAGGAAAATCCTTCAGAAGTAGTGATTACAGATATTAAGATGCCAGTAATGACAGGAGTTCAACTTATAGAAAAGGCAAAAAAAACTCTTGAAAAACCTCCAATTTTTATAGTTTTAAGTGGGTATGATGATTTTTCTTATGTAAGGGATAGTATGAAATGTGGAGCTGTAAATTACTTATTAAAACCTGTAGTTGAAAAGGAACTTATAAAAACGCTTAAGGAAGCTGAAAAGTCCATTATTTTAGCTAAAGAGAAAGAAAATGTTATAAATCATTCTATTAGTATTTTGCAGAAAGATTTTTTTAGATATCTTTTGTTTGGTAAAAAATCACTAAATATAAGGGATGAAAAAGTCTTAAATAGTGTCTATTTAAATGAAAATAATATCTATAAAATGGTAGTGATAAATTCATTTTGTAATATTTCTAAAGAAATAAATGAATTTAAGAATTATTGTGTTAAAAAGTATGATCATATAAAGTTTACATATTATCTTTATAAGTCATCAATTTATATTGTTTTCTATTTTAAAGATTATGATAAGCAGAAGTTTCAAGAGGAGCTTTTAATGGAATTAGAAAGTTTTTTAGGTAAGGATATTGGAGTTTTCTCTTTTGAAAATACTAAGGACGTATGGGCATTAAGAGACATGGCAAAGCTTGCAGAAAAATTTTCAGGAAGCAAGGCACAAGGAATACATTTTTTAAGTTTAGATAGAAAGCCTGAAGAATCTTCAGAGTATACAGAGAAGAAAACTTCAAACATATCTATTAAGTTAGCTAAAGAATATATAAAGAATAATTACTACAAAAACATTTCTTTAAAGGATGTTGCTGAAGAAATATTTTTAAGTCAAAACTATTTATCAGATTTATTTAAAAGAGAAACAGGAGAGGGCTTTTATGAATTCTTATCAAATTACAGAATAAATAAAGCAAAGGAAATACTTAAAACAACTAATCTTAAAATTTATGAAGTTGCAGAAAAGGTTGGATATAGTGACTCTATAACTTTTGGACGAGCTTTTAAAAAGAAGATGGGAACTACTCCAAATAATTATCGAAATAGTAGTTTAGATAATGGAGGAATGTAAAATGAAATTCAAAGGAATAGTGTTTAGTTTAATAAGTATATCTTTAATTTCTTTTACTGCTATTTATGGTATATTTGATGATACAGAACCTTCAGAAAAGGTAGTAAATGATATATCAGGAGAAATAACTTTTGCTACTAATAGAACTGATAAAAAGGATGAAATTGCTAAGATTATTAAGGAATTTGAAGAGATACATCCAGAGGTGAAAGTTAATCTTGAAACAATAGGCAATGTAGAAGAGATTTTAAGAAGAAAGGCTTCAGTAGGAGAACTAGCAGATGTTACTTTGGTGCCTTCATCAATAAGAGTAGAGGAGTTTAAAGATTATTTTCTTCCTTTAAATGATTTGGGCTTTAGTAATGATACAACTTATAATTACAATATGGGTACAGATGAAAATGGAGATTTATATGCAATGTCTTCTTCAATGATATGGATTGGAATTGTTTATAATAAACAGGCTTTTAAAGAGGCAGGTATTTATGACATACCTAAAACAAATAAAGAGTTTTTTGAAGATTGCATAAAGCTTAAGGAAAAAGGAATTACCCCTATGGGGTTAAATTATAAGCAATCTTGGTTTATTAATGAGTGGGCTAAAAGTATACCTTATTTATATGAGCCTAATATAGAAAAGAATGTTATAGAGGATAAAAAGGAAATATTATCAGAAAAAAGTGGCATGTTTAAATCCTTAGAGTTTGCAAGAAATATATATCAAAATGGATACTCAGAAAAGGACCCTTTAAATTATGAATGGGAGCAGTGCAAGAAGGATGTTAAAGATGGAAAAACAGCTATGGTAGTATGGAGCTCTGACTTTCAAAATCAGCTTGTAGAAATGGGGGCTTCAAAAAGTGATATAGGAATGTTTCCAATACCTGAATCAAATCTCATTAACATTATAGGTGATTATGAAATTGCAGTAAGTAAAAATACCAAGTTTCCAGAGGTTTCAAAGGAATTTTATAAATTCTTATTTGAGCATAGCAGATATGCTGAAGCTGTTAATATAACATCTAGCATGAAGGATAATAGTAACAGTCAGGAAATGCTTAAGGAAATAAATGATTTTAATATTACAGTAAAATATCAAGCAGATACTTTAAAAAGTTTAAGCAAGGATGATATAAGAAATCAAACCATGTTTTTAAACAATAAAAGGATTTTAGAATTAGATTATGAGTTTGTACAAAATTATATTAGTTTAAAGGATACTAAAAGCTTAAGAGAAGATATAAATAAACAGTGGAAAAATATTAAGTATGAAACATAAACAAAAAATAAGAAATCTTTACAAAAAATCAGTAGTTACATAACATTTATAGACTAAAAATAGATTATGAAACTAAAATTAAATGTGTGTAACTTAAATTCAAAGAAAACGTTTAAAAGGAGAATTGGTATGGGTATAAAAGTTAATGAAAAGTTAAGAGAATTTCATTTATATAATGAAAATGTAAGTTACATTATGAAGGTCATAGATAGAATAGATCAAATAGAAAATTTATATTATGGAAAAAGAATAAAGCATAGAGATTCTTTTACTCATCTAATAGAAAGGGAATTAAGACCTTCATGTAATATGTTTGAGGAAAATCATACATCATCTTTAGAACATATAAAGCAGGAATATCCTTCCTTTGGAACTACAGATTACAGATATCCTGCCCACACAATAACTCAAAGTAATGGAAGCAGAATAACAAATTATAAATATGTAGGGTATGAAATATTTAAGGGGAAGAAGAGTCTTGAGAGTCTTCCATCAGTTTATATTGAAAGTGAAGAAGAGGCAGAAACTTTAGAGATAACTTTATATGATGAAGTTATAAAGTCAAAGCTTATTTTAAGCTATAGTATTTTCAAAGACTTTGATGCTATATGTAGAAGTGCAAAAATAACTAATGAAGGAGAAGAAGCCTTTTTTATTGATAGAGCTATGAGTGCTAGTATTGACCTTCCAGATGCTGATTATGAAATGATTCATACAACAGGTGCATGGGCAAGGGAATGTTATTTAAGAAGTAGAAAGCTAACTGAAGGGATTCAATCAATTTATAGCCTTAGAGGTGCGAGTAGTCATATGGCCAATCCTTTTCTTATATTAAAAAGAACAGGTGCATCTGAAAATAATGGTGAAGTTTATGGATTTAGTCTTATTTATAGTGGTAATTTTTTAGGACAGGTAGAAGTAGATCCTTATAAGGTTACAAGAGTAATGATGGGTATAAACCCAGAAGGTTTTAGATGGAAATTAGAGCCTTCTAAAGAATTTCAAACACCTGAATGTACAATGGTATATTCAAGTGAAGGATTAAATAAAATGAGTCAAGTTTATCATAAACTTTATAGAAAAAGACTTGCAAGGGGCTTTTGGAGAGATAAGGAAAGACCAATATTAATTAATAACTGGGAAGCAACTTATTTTGATTTTAATGAAGAAAAGATTCTTAAAATAGTAAAAGAAGCTAAAAGTCTTGGAATAGATCTTTTTGTATTAGATGATGGATGGTTTGGAAAGAGAAATGATGATACAAGTTCCTTAGGTGACTGGTTCCCAAATAAAGAAAAACTTCCATCAGGTATAAGTGGATTATCTAAAAAGGTAACTGAAATGGGGATGAAGTTTGGATTATGGTTTGAACCAGAAATGGTATGTAAGGGTACAGAAATATATGAAAAACATCCAGACTGGGTTATTAAAACTCCAAATAGAAATATGTCTCATGGAAGAAATCAATTTGTTTTAGATTTTTCAAGGGATGAAGTTGTAGATTATGTTTTTAATCTTATGGATAATATTATATCTAAATCTCATATTTCCTATATAAAGTGGGATATGAATAGATACATTACTGAGCCATATTCACTAAGTTTGGATAAGGACAAGCAAGGGGAAGTATTTCATAGATATATTTTAGGAGTTTATAAGTTATTAGATAAGCTTACATCAAAATATCCTGAAATATTATTAGAGTCCTGTGCAGGGGGAGGAGCAAGATTTGATCCCGGAATGTTATATTATGCACCACAAGCCTGGGCAAGTGATGATAGTGATGCTATTGAAAGATTAAAAATACAATATGGTACTTCAATTATTTATCCTTTATCTTCAATAGGAAGCCATGTTTCAGCAGTTCCTAATCATCAGGTAGGAAGAATAACTCCAATTGAAACAAGGGCAAATACAGCTTACTTTGGAACTTTTGGTTATGAACTAAACTTAGGAAGTCTTGAAGATGAGGATAAGGAAAAAATAAAGGAACAGATAAGTTTCTTTAAGGAATATTCAAATGTTATTCATAATGGTGATTTTTATAGATTAAAGAGTCCTTTTGAAGAAAATGAAGTATGCTGGATGACTGTATCTCAAGATAAAACAATAGCTTTGGCTGCTTACTATCAAGTTTTAAGTAGACCAAATGAAGAATATAAGAGAATAAAGCTTACAGGATTAGATAAAAATAAGCTTTATAAAATTGAAGGAAAAGAAGGTACATTCTTTGGTGATGAATTAATGAGTATAGGAATTGTTTTATCTAAGGATTATACAGGAAAGACAGCAGAATACTATTCTAGAAAACATGAGGATTTTTCATCTAAGATATTTGTTATAAAGGAAGTTAGATAATAAGAGGGAGGATTATTTATGGATTATACATTAAGCAAGGAAGTAAAAAATAGTGGAATTGTGAATATAGGAAATGTTTCTAAAATCATAGAGGTTTTTAAAAAGGCTGAAAGAGGAGAAGATATAACAGTAGCTTTTTTAGGAGGGTCAATAACTCAGCAGTTTAAAGCAGAGGTACATGAAAAATGTTATGCTTATTTAACTTATTTATGGTTTAAGGAAAACTTTAAAAGTATAAATGTTAAATATATAAATGCAGGGGTAGGAGCTACAGGCTCTATAATAGGAGTTCATAGGGTAGAAAGAGAAGTATTAAAATTTAACCCAGATATCTTATTTGTAGATTTTGCAGTTAATGATAAGGTGGATGATTACTGCAAAGTTTCTTATGAAAGCTTAATTAGAAAGATTTTATCATGGAAAAAGGTACCTGCACTTATTGAGGTATTTATGAGTAATGATGATTTTTCAAATGCTCAAAAGCAGCAGATAAACATAGGTGAAAAGTATAACTTGCCTATGATAAGTTACAGAAATGTACTAAAAAGTGAAATAGAAAAAGGAAGCTTTAAATGGAAAGATGTAGAGGCTGATGAAGTTCATCCTAATAATAATGGACACTACATTTTAAATCAGCTTTTAGTTAACTTTTTAGAGGAAGTAAGAAGTGGAAATATAAAAGGAAATAATGAAGAAACTAAACTTGGTGAAGCTTTATATGGAGATAAGTACATTAATGGAGTTATCCTAAATAATAAAAATGCAAAATGTACTAAAAATGAAGGCTTTGAATTTGATACAGAAGGATTCCAGGTATTTAATAATGGATGGAAGCTAATTAAAGAAAATAAGGGAGAATTAGAATTTGAAATTGAAGGAAAAAACATATTCCTTTTATATAGAAAAAGCATAGATGAAACATCAGGAAAAATATGCATAAGAGCTAATGATAAAGATGTTGTTTTAGATACCTTCTTTAAAGATGGATGGGGAGATTATGCTGAAACTTATCCTATTATTGAAGGCAAAGAAAAAGCAAAGCATAAAATTACCATAAAGGCAGATAAGAAAATATTTATTATGGGATTTTTAGTATCATAAAAGAGGTGAAGGCTATGTTTTTTGAAGATTTAGATATGAATAATAATACTTTTATTCCTGCTGATACTAATGAATTTCAGTATATGGGAAGAATTGATTTTTTAGATGAAAAAGCACCTTTATTTATTTATGCAGGAAGCCTTGTAAAAACTAGGTTTACAGGAACAAAGGTTTCAATTGTAATAAAGAATTTAAATGCATATTATGATAATTACATTGGTTATATTATAGATGGAAATACAGAGGGGAAAGTTAAGGTTAATAAACATAATGAAAAAATAGTTTTAGAGTTAGCAGATGAACTTAAGGATGGAGTTCATGAACTTACTATTTTTAAGAGACAGGATGGATGCCATTATTTTAATTTTTATGGTTTAGTTTTAGATAAAGGCTGTAAGGTATTAAATCCAGAGCCAAGACCAAAAAGAAGAATTGAATGCTATGGAGATTCTATTTCAGCAGGTGAATTGTCAGAAGCTTTAGATTATGTTGGAAAGAAAGATCCTGAAAAGCAAAATGGTGAATATTCAAATTCATGGTACTCCTATTCAATGATAACAGCTAGAAATTTAAAGGCAGAGTTAAATAATAATGCTCAAGGTGGTCTTGCTGTTATGGATGGTACAGGCTATTTTATGGAAGAAGGATATGTAGGATTAGAATCTACCTATGATAAACTTAAATATAATCCACAGCTTGGAAAAATTACAAAGTGGGATTTTAAGAGATATACACCTCATGTTGTTATTATGGCATTAGGGCAAAATGATGATCATCCTGATAACTATATTAATAGGGATATGGAGAAGAGGCAGCTTTGGAAGGAAAAGTATAAAGATATTATTAAAAGTTTAAGGTATAAGTATCCTAAGGCTTTATTTGTAATTATAACAACCTTATTAAATCATGATAAGGGATGGGATGATGCCTTAGATGAGATTCAAAGAGAATTAGAAGATAAAAAAGTAGTAAGATGTAAATTTAAGAGAAATGGATGTGCAACACCAGGACATTTAAGAATTCCTGAAGCTTATGAAATGGCAACTGAACTTACTGAATTTATAGAATCTTTTGGAGAAGATGTTTGGAAGTAGAAAAATACTGCTGGCTTTTAAAGCTAGCAGTATTTTTTTATGTTTAGATAAATAAAATCTGGAAATATACAATTATTATTATTTATAAACATAAATTACTATATGTTTTAGTTAACGTTTACAGAAAAGAGAAGGGACAATATACTTTGATTATAGAACTAATTAAAGTGTTTAATTTATGGGGGGAATGAAAATGAAGAAAAGAAAATTATCTAGGATAATTGCAGTAGCTATTATTGCAGCTTTAACTATGACTTCTTTTATAGGATGTGGTAATGAATCATCGAAGACTGCAACATCAAGCTCATCAGCAGAAGAGATTCAAGATAGCATAGCAGGAGTTGAAACAAAACTTACTAATGCCAAACTTGATGGTGAAGAAGCACCAGTAGAAGGGACAGTATTTAGAACAATGTTCACATTCACACCACCACCAGCAGGACATGGAAATCCACTTGTAAATGGTGGGCCAGACTGGTCTATGGAACCAATTTTATATGATTACTTCTGTGATTATAGTCCACAGCCAGAAAAAACATTTAAACCTTCACTTCTAGAAAGTTATGATTTTACTGATAAAGTTCTTACTTTAAAATTAAGAGAAAACCTAAAGTGGAGTGATGGAAGTCCTATTACAGCAGATGATTTATTATGCGATTTGTATATAGATATGACAATTAATAAAATAGCTTATTATGGTGATTCAGTAACTAAGACAGATGATAGAACTGTAACAATAAAGTTTAATACAGATTCACCACTTATTTTAGATTATGTTTTAAAATCTCCTATGAGATTCTCTAAGAAAGAATATGGTAAATTCAGTGAAGAGTACAAACAAGTATTTGAAAGCATGAGACAGTTAAAGGATGATGGTAACTATTCATTTACAAAAGAAGGAGACGAAAAGATATCAAATGTAACTACTGAAATAAATAATTATCTTCCTGATGTAAAATCTATTGTAACTTCAGGACCTTATGTTGTAGAAACAGTAACATCATCTGAAATGATATTTAAGAGAAACCCATATTATAGAAATCCTCTTAAGATTGAAAAGATCCAAGCTATGAGACCAACAAGTAATGAATCTCAAGCAGTTTCAGTAATGAATAAGGATTTCGATGGAGAAGGTATGGGATTATCTACAGATATGGCTAAAAAGGTTGCTGAAAATAACAAGGACACAATTAGACAGATGGTTATTCCTGAATATAGTGAATTAGGCTTCTGTTTTAATGTTAATAAAGCACCAACTGATGATGTAAAGGTAAGAAAAGCTATAGCTTATATTATTGATAAAGCTTCAATTGCTCCAGTATCAGAACCAGGTATGAGACTTGGAGATGAATATGCAGTTGGACTTCCACCATCAATTAGAGATAAATACTTTGATAAAGAATTCCTTGATACATTAGAAAATTACACAATGGATACTAAAAAAGCAGAAGAACTTCTTAAAGATGCTGGATGGTCAAAGAAGGGTGATAAGTGGGTAGATGCAAATGGAGAATCACCAGAAATAAAAATTGCAGGTGTTGGAGAATTCCCAGCATATGTTGTTATGGGTGAAGCAGCAGCTAATATGTTAAAGGACTTTGGATTAAATGCAAGCTTTACTCCAAAAGAATCAGCAGCTTATAGTGATTATGCAATATCAGGAGATGCTTCTATGGTTATAGATGGATTTGGAAGCACAACAAGTACTCAACATCCATTTGAAGCTTATGATGCTCTTGGTTGGTATGGAAAGAGAATGAATATTAAGGACGTTGATAAAGGTGAACAAGTTTATAAGAATGCTGTAACTGGAGAAGACTTTAAGTATTCAGAAAAATCAAGAGAATTATTCCAAGCAAAGGATGATAAAGAAATAAGTGAAAAAGCAAAGGAATTTGCTAAATTCTTTAATGATTCAATGTGGTTCTGTCCTATTACAGAAAAATATTATATTTACAGAATTCATAATGATAAACTTTCTATGGCACCTGCTGAAACAGGTAAAGAGTTATCTGACTTCTATTGGTCAGGAACAACAAGTGCTTTACTTGGAAAGATGTTAAAGGCAGGTCAAGTATATTATGTTAAATAATTAATATTTTAAGCTATGGGCAAAGGGGAATTTTCACCTTTGCTCATACTAAAAATTAAGGGGGAGGTAGAGTTATGAAAAAGCTTTTAACATGTCTATTAACTATGGTTACTTCACTTCTTTTAGTATTTTTTGTAGTTCAGATGATGCCGGGAGATCCAGTTAATACCTTGGCACAGGAATATATGACTCAAAGTAAGATGCAGTATGACCAAGCCTATGATAAGGCTAAAATAGCATTAAATTATGATCCAGATGAACCTGTAATGACTAGATTTACTAATTATGTTAAGGGAGTATGCACAGGAAATCTAGGTCAATCAATGTCTTATAAAGAACCAGTAGTTAAAATAGTTTTTGGAGCACTTCCATGGACTCTTTTAGTATGTTCCTTATCTTTGTTTTTATCTTTTTTATTTGGTATAATTATTGGTCTTTATGTGGCTTGGAAGAGAAATAATATATTAGAAGGAATAGTAACAGGATATCAGGCACTATTTGGATCTATACCTGACTATATTGTTGCATATCTTTTAGTATTATTATTCTCAGTATTCTTAGGACTTTTACCATCAAAGGGAGCCTATGATTCTAATACTACACCAGGACTTAATGCTGCCTTTATTTTAAGTGTAATACAGCATGCTATATTACCTGTATTTGCTTACTTTTTAACTACTCTTGCTGGATGGATAATGACTATGAAAGCAAGCTGTATGAGTGTACTTGGTGAAGATTATATAAATTATGCTAGAGCACGTGGATTATCTAATAAGCGTATAATTTTCAGCTATTTAGGAAGAAATGCACTTTTGCCAATGGTTACAAGTGTGGCAATTTCTTTTGGAATGATGTTTGGAGGTTCACCACTTATAGAAAATCTTTTTGTATATCCAGGAGTAGGTTACTATTTATCTACAGCTATTTCTAGAAGAGATTATACATTAATGGAAGGTATGTTCCTTATGATAATTGTAATGGTTTTATTATCAAGTCTTTTTGCAGAATTTTTAAATACTAGATTAAATCCAAGGTTAAGGGAGAGATAGTTATGGATAGTACAGTTAAATTAAGTAAAAAAGATTATAGCAAAGAAGGAACTTTTCTTAACTATCTTAAAGAATTTTTTCAAGTAATATGGAGAAATAAAATGTCTAGGGTAGGATTTTTAATATTATTATTTTTTCTTATCTTAGCAGTAGTTGGTCCTATGATAGTAAAAGCTCCAACTTCAAATTATGGAGAAAGACTTTTAGGTCCATCCGTGCAACATATTTTAGGTACTGATTATGCAGGAAGAGATATTTTAGGTCAGTTTATTACAGGTTCAAGATCTGTTTTATTAGTTGCTTTCTATGCAGCTTTATTCTCTATAATTATTGCTTGTGCAATGGGAATTACAGCAGGACTTGTTGGAGGAAAAACTGATGATATTTTAATGATGATAACAAATATAGTTTTAACAATGCCAAGTTTCCCAGTAACAATGGTACTTTCAATGGTTATTGATGTAAATAATAATATGCTTTTTGGATTAGTACTAAGTTTATGGTCCTGGGCAGGTCTTGCAAAGGCTATAAGGTCACAGGTTCTTGTAATAAGACAAAAGGACTTTATTGAAGCTAGCAAGATAATGGGCATAAGTACTTTTAACATAATAGTTAAGGATGTAATTCCAAACATAACTTCATTTATTGCAATTAACTTTATTCAAATTATGAAAATAGCAATTATAACTTCAGTAGGTTTAATGGTATTAGGACTTGTACCTTTTCAAGGAAGCCATTGGGGTATGATGATTCAAATGGCAATGAGCCAGTCAGCAGTAGCTTATGGTGGTTTTGGACCAATAGTATATTTCTTAACACCAATCTTAGGAATAGTTTTATTTCAAGTTGGATGCTATCTATTTGCTAACGGACTTGATGAAGCTATGGATCCAAGATTACGTAAGTAGGGGTGAGTATATGGGAGCTTTAATAGAAGTAAAGAATTTAACAATTGATTTTTTTCTAGGAAATAATACTTTAAGAGCCTGTGACAATGTATCTTTTACTATAAATAAAGGAGAAATCATAGGAATTATAGGTGAAAGTGGAAGTGGAAAATCTACTCTTGCTTATGGAATATTAAACTTAGTTCAAAACCCAGGAAAGATTACAAGTGGGGAAGTTATTTATCATAAAGATAATGGTGAAACTATAAATTTAGCTGATCTTAGCAAGGATGAATTGAATGAATATAGATGGTGTGAAATAGCAACTGTATTCCAAGCAGCTCAAAATGCTTTAAACCCAGTACTTAAAATAAAAGAACATTTTATAGAAACTGTATATGCTCATGGAAAAACTATTTCAGAAGAAGAAATATTAAAGAGAGCTAGTCAAGTTTTAGAATATGTAAGACTTGATAAGGGAGTTTTAGAATATTATCCACATCAATTAAGTAGTGGTATGAAACAAAGGGTACTTATTGCTTTAAGTTTAATTCTAGATCCTAAAGTAATAATTTTAGATGAACCAACAACAGCTCTAGATGTAATAACTCAGTGGTATATACTAGATCTTTTAAAGAAGATACATGAAGATTTAGGAATAACATTAATATTCTTAACTCATGATATTTCTGTAATTTCAGGAATTATAGATAGAATTGCAGTTATGTATGCTGGAGAAATTGTAGAGTATGGCAAAGTAGCAGATGTTTTTGAAAAGCAGTCTCATCCATATACAAAGGGATTATTAAATGCCATACCAACACTTCATGATGATGTAACAGAAAGAAAAGCAATTCCAGGTTCACCTCCTAACTTAATTCAAAAGTTTACTAAATGTAAATTTGCACCAAGATGTTATAAATATTTAAACAAAGAATGTACAGCGGATAAGAAGAAAACAGAAAGTATCTATCAGTTTAAAGATGGACAGTATAGTAGGTGCTATAAATTTGCAGAAGAAAATAAGGAAAACCTTGTAAAGGAAGGTGGAAAATAATGAGTTTAATTAAAGTAGATAATGCAGGTATTTCTTTTGATAACAGGGTTAATAAAAAACAAAAAGTGCAGGTTTTATCTGATATAAATTTAGAAGTTGATGAAGGAGAGATAGTTGCAGTTGTTGGTGAAAGTGGCTGTGGAAAAACTACTCTTGGAAAAATGATAGTAGGTATTCATAAGCCTACAGAAGGAAAAATACTTTACAAGGGAAAAGATATTTCAAAACTTAAAAAAGGTGATTTTAAAGATTATAGACTAGGAGTACAAATGGTGCATCAAGATTCTTTCGCAGCATTAAATCCTAATAGAACAATATTTCAATCTTTATCAATGCCTTTACTTCAGCATAAAATAGCTAAAAATAAAGAGGAAGCAGAAAATATATTAAAAGAATATTTTAGGGAAGTTGGTCTTGTTCCTGAGGAGCAATTTTTATATAAATATCCTCATCAATTAAGTGGAGGACAAAGACAGAGAATTCTTCTTGCAAGAGCTTTATCTGTAAAACCAAAGCTTATAGTAGCAGATGAACCAGTATCTATGGTTGATGTGTCTCTTAGAATTTCATTAATTGACTTAATGAGTAAAATGAATAAGAAATATAATATTTCTTTTGTTTATATAACTCATGATTTAGCTACTGCAAGGTATATTGCTAAAAATGGAAGACTTGTAGTTATGTATTTAGGAAAAATAGTTGAAATGAATAATATATATGAAGCTATTGATAATCCTAAACATCCATATTTTCATGCTTTATTAGCAGCAGTACCACAAACTGTAGGAAGGCGAAATGATGGAGGAAGCAAAAGTCTACCACTTAGAACTTTAGATATGCCAAGTATAATTAATCCTCCAACTGGGTGTAAGTTTCATACTAGATGTCCATATTACAAAGATAAATGTGAAAAGGAAGAGCCTAAACTTTCAGAATATAAAGGAGGATATGTGGCATGCCACTTAGCAAAGGAAGTAGAGGAAAAAAGATCTCTAGAAAAGACCGTATAGAATTAAGTGCTGTAATAAAGTTTATAAAGTATATACAATTACTAGCATGTTGTATTTTAGCTATTTCTACAGTAGGAATGATTATTGCAAGAAAGGATGAAGGGGCATTTGCTATATACTTAATGGTTATAGTAGTTAATTTAATCATAGTTCTTCTTGGAAGAATTCCTATAAAGTATTTAATGAAAAAAGATTTATAAAAATTAAGTGCATAAGCAGTCAGATTTGTGTGTTAAGATCTGGCTGCTTATTTGTTTAATATAGGTGCTTTTTTTAGTTAAGTATGTAAGCATAGTATGCTTTACAAATTCTACGCAAATATGCTAATTTAAATTTGGGAGGAGGATGGTTGAAAATGATAAATGAACTGGAGAGAAATGATTTAAGCTTAAAAATTAAGAAGAAAAAACATTTAAAAAAACCAATGGTAATTATTGTGATTGTATTAATAACCATTATTGCAGTGGCAATTGGACTTAGGGAAAGTATTTTATTTAAAAGTAAAACCACAAAACTTGGTTTTGAAGATATTGGTGAGCTAGCCACGCAGTCTAGCTACTGTACAGAGTTAGGTGTTATAGATGATTCAAGAAAGCTTTTTGGAGTTAAGATACCTTTTACTCAAACTAAATACATATATAGCTATGATGTAGTTGTTAAAGCAGGATTAAATTTTAACGATATTGAATGGACTAAAAATGAAAATAAAATTGAAGTTAAACTTCCAGAGGTTAAAGTATTAAGTACTGAAATAAATTTAGATTCATTCAAAGTATATCATGAGGATGAAAGTATATTTAATCAAGTTACTTTAGAAGAAAATAATGAGGAAATAAAAAAGCTTAAAGAAAGAGCTACAGAAGATGCTATTGCAAATGGTTTATTAGATAATGCACGTAATAATGCTGAAGTAATTTTAAAAGGATTCTTTAGTAAGGCAGATGATTTAAAAAATTGTGAAATATCTTTTGAAAATAAATAGACCAGCTAATAATAGTCAAGTAAATTTTAAAAAATAATATTTTTTAAAAAAGGGTATAGCAAACAAACCATTTGTAAAACACGAATGGTTACAAAAAATGTAAATCAATTAAGCGGCACTATTTTGAGAAGTATTTTCTAAAAACATTTGTTTATGTATTTTAGGATTTCGTAACTCAAATGGAGTTTGGTTTCGAAGTACTGCAAAGATATAATTTATTAATTTGTGCATTATAGCAACTAAAGCAACTTTAGCTTTTTTACCTTGCAAATTAACTTTATAGTATTCTAATA
>NZ_FPBY01000018.1 GCF_900116755.1 Clostridium sp. DSM 8431 | reverse complement strand
GAGTTATACTAGTTCGATGCCTTGTAGATGCAAGCTCCGCTATGTCGGAAACCTTACCATTGAACCCTTTTGAAATCATAGCATTCATAATACTTTTTAAATGTTTTAATTGTGGATTAGTTAAGTATAAATCAAAATTTAATTGTTTAAAAAATTTGTGTATTGATAGTTCATCTGATATAATTGTGTTCTGAAACATTTATGCATACTCCTTGTTTGTTTTGTGTAGGAACTTAATTATAACAAGGATTTGTCATAAATTTTTTTTTATTTTATTCATTTGTAAAATTATTCAAGCGATTTTGCACTATTATAGTTTGTTAAGATGATTGACATATTTTATCACTTTTATTCATAATACAGCCAAAAAAGATGCATCTGAATTAAAAATTCAAATACATCTTTATAATCTCAGAAGGGAAATCCCATTAAAAAACTCTATTATTTTCTTATTAATCTACATACAAACTTAACTACTTCATTGACAACTATAATACATGCTGATAATAGTATTACCTTTATCCACATTACAGCTGATAAAGCTACTGAATCAAAGAATTTTGAAAATACCTCAGTAAATATAAGTTGTGCTATAGCTGTAAATCCTATAACTACTAATGCAGTTTTATTTTTAAATAGATTCTTAAATATGCTGTTAGTTCCAAATTCTCTACAGTTAAAGGCATTAAATAAGGCACTAAAAGCAAATATTCCAAATAAAACAGTTCCCATTTCACTAGCATTTCCTACTACCTCTTCAGATGCTCCTAAAATATTAAACTTCATCTGAATTAATAATATAAAGGTTACATATAATGCATTTAAAATTATACTAGTAATCATAGTTTTTGTAATAATATTAGAATTTCTATTTACAGGTTTCTTCTTAAATACTTCTTCTCTAATTGGTTCAAGTCCAAGTGCTAAAGCTGGAGGTCCATCCATAATGATATTTACCCACAACAATTGAATTGTTGTAAATGGCATGTCCATACCTAATACCTGTGAAACAATAGCAATTAAGAAAGCTATAATATTAACTGTTAATTGGAACTGAATAAATCTTTGGAAGTTTTCATAAACTCCTCTTCCCCATTTAACTCCATTTATGATAGTTGAGAAATTATCATCTGTTAATATAATATCTGCTGCATTTTTAGAAACTTCTGTGCCTGTTATACCCATAGCAATACCAACATCAGCTTTAGTAAGAGCTGGAGCATCATTTATTCCATCACCAGTAACTGCAACAACTTCTCCATCTCTTTGAAGAGCATTAACTATTCTAAGCTTAGTTTCAGGCTTACTTCTAGCAACTATTGATATTGTTTTTATTTCTTCCATAAGTTCATCATCTGTTAATGTATCAATAAAGCTTGCTTCTACTGCTCTCATATTTCCTTCAAGCATACCAAGCTCTTCACCTATGGCAACTGCAGTATTTATATTATCTCCAGTAAGCATTTTTGTTTGAATTCCAGCCTTTTTAGCATCTTCAATTGATTTTTTAACGTCTGGTCTTAATGGATCTTTAATTGCTACAAATCCATTAAACACAAATTCTTCATTACTAGATATTAAAGAACTTTCAGCTATTGTTACAGCTGCTTCCATTTCTGATTCTTCTAATGTTCTATAAGCAAAGCCTAATATTCTCATTGATTTTGCTTGAAGTTTTTGAATTTCCTTAACTATTTCTTCTTTTCTTGAATCATCAAGTTTAATAGCTTCTCCATTTTTAACTTCAAAGCTACACTTATTAAGTATTATTTCAGGTGCTCCTTTTAAATATAATACATCAAACGCATCACTTTCTTTAACTATAGTTGCCATATATTTATTCATAGAACTAAAAGGCATTTGATCTACTATACTACTAATTTTTCTTCTTTCTTTATAGTCATAATCCTTTAAAGCTAATAAAAGAGCACACTCTGTAGAATTTCCAAGGTAATTCCACTTTCCATCCTCATATGTAATATCTGCTGTTGAGTTTAAAAGACAGTTAGCTATAAATTTCTCATCTTTTATATTTTCCAAGGAAATAAATTCACCATTTAAAAATACTTTTTCAACAGTCATTCTATTTTGAGTAAGAGTACCTGTTTTATCTGAACATATTACACTTACTGACCCAATAGTTTCACAAGCTTCCTTCTTAGTAACAAGAGCATTAATTTTAGCCATCTTTTGCATAGTTAATGCTAAAGTCATATTAATCATAGTAGGAAGCCCCTCTGGAACTGCAGCAACTATTAATGCAATACATACAACAAAGGCTGTTTTAATTGGCCCAATGGAATCAAGAAAAGGAACAATTCCTGATGTATCAACCTGTAACCCATTTGATAATATTCTAAATAACATAAATAAAAATAAAACTAATGCTATTACACTTGAAGCCTTAGCAATAGAACTACCTAGCTTTCCAAGTTTAACTTGAAGTGGAGTTTCTTCTTGTTCTATTTGAAGACTTTCAGCAATTTTACCCATTTCAGTATTATCGCCAGTTCCTGTAACTACCATTGTTCCTTTTCCATAAGCTACAAGAGTACCTGTAAATCCCATGTTAATTTGTTTTGCAGGTATAGGTTCTTGAAGTTTCTTCTCACCCTTTACTTCTATTTCTTCAAGTTCAATAATTGCACTTGCATCTTTTTTTACATCATCAGATTCTCCTGTTAGCATGTCCTCTCTAACTTTAAGATCTAATGATTCAATAAATCTTCCATCAGCAGGAATCATATCTCCTGTTTCTAGATAAATAATGTCACCTGGTACAAGTTCACTTTTAGATACCTTTTGAACTTTACCATCTCTTAAGGTCTTAACTTCAATATCTTCAGTCATTTTAGCAAGAGCTTCTGCTGCTTTTTTGGACTTACCTTCAGTTATAATTCCTATAGCAACTCCAAGAGCAACTGCACACACAATACCTATAGCATCATAATATTCGCCAATTAAACCACTGATAACGGCTGCTAAAAGAAGTATTATCATCATTGGTTCTAATAAAGCATCCTTTATATCTGCTAAAATACTAGACTCACTTTTCTGAGTAAATTCATTTTTCCCATACTTATGAAGTCTTTCTATAGCTTCTTTACTGCTAAGACCTTTTTCAGACTCTACATTAAGTTTTTTTAATGTATCCTTTATACTATCATTATAAAAACTCATTTTAACCACCTTTCTTCATATTTATTAAATTATATTATATCATATTTATATTTTATTTCATTAATTCTGAAGATAAATAAAAGAGCTTGTACTTTTTTATCTATAAAAAATACAAGCTCCTTTATGCATATAATATACATTTATATCCTTACTCTAACTTAAAGATCATGGGCCAAATCATCAAGCTGCTTTGCTGTAACATTTACTTCTGATATAGATGCTGTTATCTCCTCTAGAGCAGCTGATTGATTTTGTGAGATATCATTTGATTTTATAACTTTTTCATTAATATTTGCAATTGAAGATGATATGTTCTTAATTACGCTATAAACTTCCTTAATTGATTCGCTAGTAGAGTTAGCTAATTTTCTAATTTCTTGAGCCACTATACTAAATCCTCTTCCCTCTTCTCCAGCTCTTGCAGCTTCAATGGCTGCATTTAATCCTAAAAGATTTATTTGAGAAGATATACCTTGTATAAAATTCACAACTTCTTTAGTATTTTCAGCTTCAGATGTAGCTTTTTCACTTTCCTTTAAAAGTTCTTCATTCATTGATGCTAATTCTAAAACTCCATCTGAAATATTGTTTATTGCCGAAGATATTTCTGAAAAGGACATGGAAACATTTCTTGCAATTCCCTCTACTTCTTTCTTCTTATTAGTTACTTTTCCAACAACCAAACATCCTACAACTTGGCCCTCTTCTTTTATAGGTATCATATAATGTCTTAAAAATATGCCTCGAGTATCTTTACTTATATCTCTTTGAATCTTTTCCCCTGTTTTTATGGCTTTCATAATATGCTCTGAATCTACGATAGATTGATTTTTCTCTAATTTTAAATCTACTCCATCACAATAATTTGTATAAATTACTTTTTCTTTGTCTGTAATAGCTATTGATAATTGGCTGTCTGATACTAATTGAATGTATGGACAAGCATCACATATAGATTCTATTAATCTTTTCTCTTTTACACCTTCCAAAACTCTCACCCCTATATCATATATTAATTACAATTATACTATTATCTAACATTTTTTTCTATAAGCACAATAATATATTATTAAGCTATTTTTTCTCCTAAAACCCCTTTCACTTTAATAATTCATTCGCTTAATAACTCCCAGCAATTTTACTTATATTGATTAAAGTATGTACTTACAACGGATAGCAGGTACTAATACTATCTTTCTTTATCCTTAGTATGTTCAAACACTAAATTTAAAGCCTTTAATCTTTCTTTTAATTCATTAATAATATTAACTTCATCCTCTTCTCCTGTTTCAAAGGTTACAGAAAACCTTAAATAAGCCCCTGCATCATCCCATGGAACTGTAGAAATAGAAGCTTTTTTTATTAAATACTCCGAAGCCTCTTCTGCTGTACTAAACCTTATTTTTCCTGCACCTATTGGTGATTTTACATAGCAATAAAAGGTCCCTTTAGGTTTTTTCGTACAAAATCCAACTTCTCTTAATGCTTTTACTAAAAGGTTAAATCTTCTAGAATATTTCTCGCAAATTTTTTCTGTAATTTCAGTATGCTCCATAGCATAGATTCCAGCCTTTTGTATAGCTCTAAACTGGCCTGAATCAAAATTATCCTTAACAGTTCCATATGCTTTTATTATTTTTTCATTTCCAGCAATAAAAGCTAGTCTCCATCCAGTCATATTAAAAGCTTTTGATAATGAATGCACTTCAACTCCAACTTCCACTGCACCATGAACACTTAAAAAACTTAATGGTTTATACCCATCAAAGGTAACAGCTGCATATGCTGCATCATGAACAACAAGAATATTATTTTTCATTGCAAACTTAACCACACTTTCAAAAAACTCTTTTGTTGCAGTCTGACCTGTAGGGTTATTAGGATAGTTTATATATAAAATTTTAGATTTTTTTAATACATCTTCAGGTATATCTTTGAAATCAGGAAAATAATTATTTTCTTCTTTAAGTTTTAATTCATATACCTTTCCTCCTAAATACTTTGTATGAGTTCCTAGTATGGGATATCCTGGAGTAGTCATAATCACATAATCTCCAGGGTTAACAAGACAATAGGGAAGCATGGCTAAAATAGGTTTAGAACCTATTCCATGAATTATATTTTTCTTTGGATCTAATCCCTTTACTCCATATACCTTTTTTAAATATCTAGAAGCAGCCTCTTGAAACTCTAAAATACCATTGTCCGCATAAAACCTATTTTCACTTTTTCCTGCCTCCCTACAAAGCACATTAACTATTTCTTCATTAGCAGGTAAGTCTGGCTCTCCAACCCCCATATCTATAAGCTTTATATCAGGTTTATTTATTTTAACTTCTGCCTTAGCTCTCTTTATTTTTTCAAACTTATATATTTCTATTGATTTCCCAAAATTAATTCCACCTAATCGCTCAGCTATTAACTTATCAATATAACTCACAATTTAGCCCCCTTGCCTTAAAAAACATGAAATAGATAGCACTAACTTAAATAATATCTATTTATATATATTCCTATATTTCTATTAATATAGTTTTTATACAAATTCATTCCCATATTAGGCATAAAATAAGCAGATATATTAAATATACCTGCCTAAAAAAACTTACCAATTCATAATATTTTTTATTTCCTCTGTAAGTTTTATAGCTGCCTTAGTATGAGTTTTTTCTGTAGGATGCCAGTCTGCAGCAAATCCATCTAGATAATTTTGCACATCAAACTTCATTGAATATACAAACATATCTCCTGTTTCATTTTTATAACTATTAACAGCTTTTTCAACTTGTTCATATAGTGAATCTCCCATAATTCCTAAAGTACATAAGATTTTAGAATTAGGGTTCTTTTCTCTAACTTCCTTAATAAAATCTATATAAGCTTTAACGAATTCTGCTTTATTTTCATCACTGTTACAGAAGTTAGTATCATTTGTTCCTAAATTTATTACTACTAAATCTGGCTCATATCTATTAAAATCCCATGCAATATCTTCTGGCTTTAATTCTGAATTAAATGCTCCATAAGAATATCCAATCTTATCATAATATTTAGAAACAAGCTCCTCTGAATTTTTTACTCCTATTTCAGAATATCCAGATACAATTCCATATCCACTATATGAGGTTATGCTTAAATCTGCCTCTAATTCTTTAGCAGTTTTATAAGCATAGCCTCTCATTACATTTTCTGTTGAAGTTTTAAATGAGTGACTGCTATCTTCATCTTCAACTCCATATCCACATGTAATAGAATCTCCAATAAACTCTATAGATTTAGATTTTTTCTCAGTTTTCTTTACTTCACCATTTTTATCAGTCTTAATATCTTTTATTCCTAAAGTTGATTTTGTTGATTCTGATAATTTAACAATTGTTACTTTAACCTTTTGAGGTTCTTCACTTTCAAAGACTTTTACTGTACTTTCTTCGTCTATAATCATCTTATCTACTACAACTTTATCATTCACTAAAACTGCAACCCTTGCATTATTAACATTTTCTCCATCTGCAAAGTAATCTCCTTTAAAGGTAATGCTTAACTCTTTTCCTGTAAAAGAAAACTCTGCACCTGAAGCTGAAGGAGCAAGCCATAATTCATTTTTATAATTATAAGCTCTTCCTAAATACCTTATATTATCTTCTGTTGGCTCAATTACTTTTAAGTTTGCATCTTCAACATCTTGAGCACTACTTTCCATAACATAATCAATAGACTTAACTGTAATAGATCCTTTCACATTCCATAAGTAAATAGCATCTAAGGTAGAAATATCAGACTTATAAACTTCCTTTATACTATTTTCATCAAACTTAGCATAATTAATATTATCATCTATAGTTCCTACTTCACTTGGATTAGCTAAAGCCCATCCTTCTCCCCCTGACCAGCTTTGTAAAATAAGCTGAAGGCCTTCTTTTTCTCCTGTATATTCCACATAAAAATATCCCTTATTCTTAAATTCTGATGAATCAAAGGCACTTTCATTTTTTATATCCCTTAATGCTACAGCCGTGTTCCAAGCTCCTGCATTGCTGTTTCCTGAAAATAAGTTAACCTTACTTTCTGAAGCTGATACACATATATTAGCCACAAGATCAACTAATGCAAATGCTATAAGAAATATAATTATTGTTCTTAATTTTTTCATAAATATCCCCCTATCCTTATGTAAAGATATATCCTTATATGCATATTGTATTTCTTTTTGAAAATATTGTAAATAATCTATTAAGATATATAATCTATCTTTTACGACTACGCTAATTTAAAAATAAAAGTGAGTATCCTTATCTTTAATTTTAAGAATACCCACTATATTCATTATAAAAATGATTCTATTTAATTATCTCTATAAGTCCGCTTCTCATAAGTATTTTTCCAGAAAACTTTCTCTCTCTTCCGTCATCAAACTTAATCTTAACGCTACTTCCATCAACTTCTCTAACAATACCTTCTCCAAAAGCTTTATGTTTTAAAACTGTGCCAACTTTAAGATTATGTTCAGCCTTAGCCTCTACCTTACTCATAAAGCCACCTTCAGTAATAAACCTTGAAACTTCCTTAAACTTACCTTTTCTCATTTTAGGAACAAAAAGATAAAGGTTATCTATAGCTCTTGTTATAGCAACATAGAAAAGTCTTCTTTCCTCTTCTAAATTATTTTCTTTACTTTGGCTATGAGGCATAGTATCTTCATTACAATTAATTAAAAATACATTTTTAAACTCCATACCCTTAACGCCATGTATAGTACTTAATAACACTCTATTTTCATTCTTAGTTCTTTTACTTTCTTCAAGCTTTTTACCAACTTCATCTACATGAATAAAAAACTCATAAATTGTTTTAAATGCAGAAGCAGATGTTTTGAATTCCTCTAATATATCTTCTAAATCTTCAATACTACTTCCAAACTTTTCAGCATAAGTTTTTAAGTAATCAAGATATCCTAAATCACTAATAATAAACTGAACAGCACTGCTTAATGAAGCTTTCTTTATATAATTAAAATCCCTTTTAAGCTCATCTAACTTCTTCTTTTGAAAAGTAGGAGTATCACTTTTGTCAATTAATATATCAAAGGTATCCTTCTCTTCTTTATAATCTCTTACATAAGCAATACTAGTTTTACTTATGTATCTAAAAGGCTTATTAATAATATGTATAAAGGACTCCCTATCATATGGATTATTAGCTAATGCTAAGTAAGATAAAAGATCTCTGCAAATAAAATGATTAAAGAAATTATATTCTCTATCCATCATAGTAAAAGGTATTTTATTTCTAATAAAGGTATCAACTATACTCATAGATTCCATATTAGTTCTATATAAAACTATGTTATCTTTGTAATTATATTTTCCACTTTCCTCTAATGCCTTTATTCTCTTAACAATTTCTTCGCCTTGGGCATTTTCATCTTGGCAGGCAACACAATCTATTACTCCATCTGTTTCTTTATTAGAAAATATTTCTTTGTTATTTCTTGATTTATTGTATGAAATAACTTTTTTAGAAGCTTCTATTATATTCTTGTTACTTCTATAATTCTTTGATAGATAATACTTCTTACCACATTCATAAATCTTATCAAATATAACCATATATTCAGGTTTAGAACCTCTAAATGAATATATACATTGATCTTCATCCCCTACTGCAAAAAGATAATTTTCACTACTTTGATTCATAAGTCTTAAAAAGTCTATTTGAAGCTCATCACAATCTTGGAACTCATCTACAAGGATATATTTAAATAGACCTTTATATCCTTCTCTTAAACGCTCATTTTCATTAAAAAGCTCTAAAGTTTTTATAGCTAAATCATCAAAATCCCATAATCCATTTTCATTTTTATATGCAGTATATTGTTCATAACATTCCTTAAAAATATCTTTAGAAAAGCTTGGAGTAAATTCATTAAAGGATTGTCTTGAGGTTTTAAATAAAGAGATATTATTTATAGCTTCCTTAACTTTATCTTCACTTACATCATCAGAATACTTTTTAAGTACACCTTCTATTATTTTTTGAACTGTATACCCTTGAATAATTTCAATTTTAAATCCTTCCCTTGAAAGAATCTTATAAAAAAGACCATGAAAAGTTCCAAAGAAGGGACTAACTTCTTTTTTAAAAGCTTTTTCATATCTATATTTCATATTTAAAGCTGCTGATTTTGTAAAGGTTAAAACAATTATATTTCCATTTTTCACTTTAAGATCATCAACTAAATATTTTATTCTATTTACTATAACAGTCGTCTTTCCAGAGCCAGGTGCAGCAACAACAAGTATGTTTTTATCTAAAGCCTTTACTGCTTTCATTTGATAGCTGTCTAAATTCATATTAAAATGACTCCTCCTTAATTTATCTAAATTATTACCAAATATCATTTTTCCTAATCAAATAATTATATTTTAATAATTATTTATAAAATCTACAAGTAAAAAAGCCCTAACAAACCTATTTAATAATACAGATCTGTTAAGACTTTTAAAAAAACATCTTTATTAATATTGATGAGAATTTATTCATTTTCTTTATATGCAAATTCCCCTTCATCAATGCTTTTTATCTTTATGCTGTTTTCATCTAAATATTCCTGAAAAGGACAATTATCTTCTGTTGAATAAAAATCATTCATAGGGCAGTCATTACTGCATTCTATTTTTCTTCTTTCGCTTGACCAAAATGGACATATTCTCATAAACCATCACCCTTAAATATTCAACATATTTTATACTTAATTAGTAATCCTATTTACCCAATTTACTGCTTCTATATATTGCTCTACTAATAAATTTTTATCATATCCAAGCTTATCACATAATATATCTACTTGTTCCATATCCATATTTTCATATGCATTTACAAGCTTAAGTATATCTCCAAGCACATTTTCTTTTCCTAACAAAGCCATTTTAACTTCTTCTGATAAAGTTGGAATTTCATCTATAATTTCTTCCATATCTTTATTAATAAAAATATCTAAATTAGAAAATAATCCTGTTAAAAATGCATTTGCTGACTTATCACCTACTACATTCATTGCAATAAGCTCGCAAAAACGCGCCTTCATTATACTAACCACAGTTACTTGTTCATTACTTTCCCCTTGAATTTCACTAATAGCAAGTAATGAAAGCCACTTCTTTAATTCTTTTCTTCCTATCATCATAATAGCTTGCCTTATTGATGTTATTTCTTGCTTAAATCCAAAAGCTGATGAATTTAAGAACTTAATTAATTTATAACTTATTCCCACATCAGATTTTATAATATCTTCAACAACATCAATACTAAAATCAGGATTTAAAAGTTCAACCATAATATTAAAACAATTTAAGTTTTTAACCTCTATATCTTTTCCTGAAACAATAACAGGTTTGCTAAAATAGTATCCTTGGAAGTATGAATATCCAAGATTAATTGCTTCTTCATATTCTTCTTCATTTTCAATTTTTTCTGCTAATAATTCTGCTTTAGGATTTATTCTTCTTATTTCCTCTACAATTTTGCTTCTTTCATCCTTATTAGCTGCAACAAAATCAATTATATATATATCTATTAGAGTTTCAAAATCTTTACATCTCTCTTTATTGCTAACATCATCTAAAGCAAGTATATAATTCTTCTTTTTTAATTCTGATAAATATATAAGTATTTCTTCAGTTGGTTCAACATTCTCTAAGATTTCAACTACATACCTTTCAGAAGATAGGAGACTTACTACATCCTTAAGTAAAACTCCTCTTGGAAAATTAACAAATGCCTTTTTATTATTTGGCAACTTTGAAATGCCCATCATTCCACAATTTGAAATAAGTTTTAATGTAGCTTTTTCCTCATCAATATTTCGAGGAAAATAGTTCTCTCTTGAATCTCTAAATAATAATTCATAAGCTACTACGTCACCTTTTTTATCATATATAGCTTGTCTAGCCAAAAAAATCTCCATCTTGCAACTCCCTACTATATATTTTATTTAATTATAGTATAAAGAATTAAAAATTTAAAGAAAATTCCCTTTGTATTATGATAAAAACTTCAGCATTATAAGCTATTTTGAAGAAAATATAATAACTGCCAAAAAGCACAGAATATGTTTTTAGGCAGTTAGTAATGTAAGCTTACTTATTTTTATTTACAGAAATCTGTATAATTTCATTTTGGAATGCTTTTAATAGTGCCTTTTCAAGTACCTTTTCTTGATCAAAGTTCTTAACATCATTACATACTGCAAACACTTTACTTTCTTGACCTTCAACATTTCTATATGTTAAAGTTACATTTGGTTTATCATATTCTACATCTACAATTTTAATTCCCCAAGAAATTTGTGCATAATCATCTTTAACTGACAACTGAGTTAATTCCTTAAGTTTTCTTTCTTCTTCATTTGGATCATTAATTATTACTAATTCATCTCCAACTTTGTATTTTGACATCTTAATCCCCCCTACCAATAAGTCACTTAGACTTAGTTTATTTAAGTTTACCACCATTATATTACATATTCAATATTTTTTTACATCTTTTCTTTTTTATCCTTATTTTTTATCTAACACTATAATTTATCCTAATTAAATAATAATAATTATTTTTTACTTATAATATTCTATAAATAATTATTGACACAACCAGTGATTATATATTATAATTTATTATAATATATCGGAAGGAATGTAATTAATGGATACAATTTCATCTATTTTTAAAGAAAAAAAATTAAAACTTACTCCACAAAGATTAGCAGTTTATAAATATCTTAATAGTACTAAGGATCACCCTTCTGCAGAAGCTATTTATAAGGCATTACAACCTGACTATCCTACAATGAGTCTTGCAACTGTTTATAAAGCATTAAAGACTCTAGTAGAAGTTGAGTTAATTCAAGAAATTAACGTTGGTGAAGGTAATTTTAGATATGACGGAACAGTCTCAAGTCATGCTCATATTCAATGTATTCATTGTGGAAAAGTAGATGATTTAGAGTGTTTTGATTCAACATATTTAAATGAAGAAGCAAAAAAACATACGAACTACAACGTAGTATCGAATCAGGTTTATTTTTATGGAGTATGTGAATCTTGCTTAGCAAACGGAAAGAACTAATTAAATTTAGTTCTTTTTTTATGTCTAGAAGTTTTAAATTTAAACTGTTACTTATATTTAATATTGTCGCTTCATATACGTATATAAGAGGTGATAAATTAATGAAGTATATATTTGTAAGCAAAAAAAATATTATGTATATTCTAGGACTCTTTATAATATTAATCCTATTCATTCTTCTTATATATCCTATGAAAGACAACAGTAGTAGCCTTACTAAAGAAACTTTTAAACCATTAGATACTATGAAAAATAATTCTCTTGATTTAAATGCAGATGGCAATAAAGAAACTATATCTATAATAACTCAAAATGATAATGATGATATTGAAATCACATCTGATAATCATACATATTTTCTTAGTTCATTATGTGATAACAATATTTTATCTACTCACTCTTCTTTTTGGCCTTTAAGTATATATATACAAAAGTTATCTCGAAACTTATATCCTGATATTATAGTACAAGGAAACTTAAACAATAAACCTGTTAATTATATTTTTACTTGGAAAGATAATAGCTTTATAAAAGTCTTTAGCAATGATAATAATTTATTAGGTGCTTTAGATTTAAATTCTAATAAAACTCCAGAATGTTATACATTAAATTCTTTTTCTGGAATGTCATCTTTTAATTCTTTTATGATTTTAGATAAGGAAATTCTTGATACTACAAGTGATACAAATTTAAATCCAGATATAGCGATTATTCAATCATTTATTAATGTAATAGAAATGCAATCAGAATTATACGAACTTCCTAATATATTTAAAGAAGGAATTTCACCAGAAGATTTAAGCCTACTCTGGAATTTAGATAAGGAAAATAATACTTATAGTTTCCAAAATGGTTTTTTCTATGATGATACTTCTAATACTAAAGGAAAAGCTGCATCTTATAAGTGGAATCTTAACTTTGAAAAATATTCATCTTATGATAATTCAAAATCTCAAATAACAATTTATCTAACTACTGAACTTATTAATGATACAACTTATGAAATTTCATCATTTCATCAAAAATAATATTTTATAATATTAAAAGACCGCAACAACGTTGCGGCCTAAAAGGGGGATGGGGGGGGTTTAGCTAGTATGAAGAAAAACTTCATTTAGCTATAGGAGAATACTTTCTCCGGTACAATAATATTATTAACCTATATAACAAAAATTATTCATTACTTTTTAAAATCTTTAAATGCACCAGAATTATATAACTCTATTACCTTATCAATAAATTCAGCCTTATCTTTAGAAACTATACTCTTTATACTTTGAAGAAATTTTATATTATCATCTTCATCCTTAATACTTTCTATGTTCTCCGACTTAAGGTCTACTTCCTGATTTAAATTAATGTTTTCACAGCTTTTAGTATCATTCATACTATTAAAATTATTCATCTGTGTGTTCATAGCATTAATATCAAATCCTTCTCGTCCCATTGATGATAATATATTGTTAATACCACTCATATCTATGTTACTTCCCAATAATCTCAATAACTGTTGTGGACTTATACCAAAAGGGTTATTATTTATGCAGTTATTAAAATAAGGATTTCTAATTTTATTCATATCCCTGGATTTACGTTTATGTCTCGACATAACAACTCTCCAAATCAAGTATTATATTGATAGTATATGTATTTATTTCTTATTCGTTAATTTATTTTGGACAAAATTTTTGGAGGGCACTTTATTATAGCGCCCTCCATTTAACTTTACTACCAACCAAAGCTATTTTGGCAGCCATTATCGCCGCACCAGCCATAAAGTAAGAATAGTAATATTATTAAAATTGAATTAGTATTTAGAAGTCCTGCTCCACATGCTATTAACCAAAATAGAATAGCTTCCCAGAATCCACATCCTGATCCTCCAAAGATATTTCCAAATCCACCATAGTTATTCATATATCCTGAAGAGCAGCAACATGAATCACAACATTTACAGCAGCAGCCTCTTTTATCTTTATGCTTTGACATAAACTTATCTCCCTTCTAATTAATTATAAGCTTATATTTTTAGAATCCGCAGCCTATTCCATCGAATCCGCCATATCCGCCTATTCCACAGTTTCCACCTAATCCATTGTTTCCACCACAGATAAATAGAAGAACTAATAAGAATAACCACCAAGATCCACCAAAGAATGAGTTGTTGTTATTATTGTTTCTACCACAGCAGCATGGGTCGCAGCAATAGTTACGATGTCTCTTTGAACTCTTACCACAGCAGCAATTATTCATCATTCCATAATTTCCGTATCCATTTCCACCGCATCCGAAGAAGAAGAAGATTAATAGAATCCAGATCCACCACCATCCGCCGCCAAAGCCGCAGTTTCCACCGAAATTATTATATCCAGCACCCAAGTTTCCTAATGAATTCAATCCATTACAATTACATCCATTATTATTGCTATTACTGTTTCCACTATTATTAGAATTACAGTTTAATCCTTCAATAATGTCATTAAGTTCCATAGTAAGTTCCTCCTTGGAATAATATTTAATTTTTATACTATATACTATTCCAGGCATCACCATTTGACACTATTTCTAAAAAAAAATTAAGCTTTAAAGTTTTTCAACTTTAAAAGCTTAATTTCTCTACTATTCTTCAGCCGCTAAGTCAGCAAATAAATTGTCTACTAATTCATCTCTTCCTAACTTATTTAAAGATGAGAAGAAGTAAAATCTATCTTCAGGCTTAAGTTTTAGTGTATCTTTTATCAATTTTTCACTTTTTCTTATTTCGTTATTAGATAATTTATCTCTCTTTGTTGCTACAACAATACAATCATAACCAAAATGTTTTATCCAGTTATACATTGTAATATCGTCTCCAGTAGGCTTATGTCTTGAATCTACTAATAAAACAACTCTTTTAAGTTCTTCACGTCCATGAAGATATGTTTCAATAGTTCTTCCCCAGCTTTCCTGTTCCTTCTTAGAAACTTTAGCATAACCGTAACCTGGTAAATCAACTAGGTAGAAATCATTATTTATTAAGAAAAAGTTTATTAACTTTGTCTTTCCTGGTGTTTGACTAACCTTTGCTAATTTTTTTCTATTAGTCAATGCATTTATTATAGAGCTTTTTCCTACATTTGATCTTCCTACAAAAGCAATTTCAACTCTATTATCAACTGGATATTGATTTCTTTTTACAGCCGATATTATAAATTCACTACTTTTTATTTTCATTTGTATCATCTCCAGCTAAAGCATTATCAAGCACTGTATCTACTCTTTCTGCTTCAATTATTGTTATTTTTTCTCTTATACTTTCAGGTATATCCTTAACATCTTTAGCATTATCTTTAGGAATAATTATTGTGTCTACTCCTGCTCTAAATGCTGCTAAAGATTTTTCTTTTAACCCTCCAATAGGAAGAACTTTTCCTGTAAGTGTTATTTCACCTGTCATAGCTACATTTCCCTTAACTTTTCTACCAGATAATGCAGAAACTAAAGCTGTAATCATAGTTACACCAGCTGAAGGTCCATCCTTTGGAACTGCTCCTTCAGGAACGTGGATATGAACATCTTTATTTTTGTAGAATTCACTATCAATTCCGTACTTTTTAGCATTAGCTCTTACATAGGAATATGCAGCCTTTGCAGACTCTTGCATAACATCTCCTAGTTTTCCTGTAAGCTGAAGTTTTCCATTACCGTCCATAACCACAGCTTCAATATATAGAGTATCTCCTCCATAAGCAGTCCATGCAAGACCTGTTACTACTCCAACTTTATCCTCATTTTTAATTTCATCAAAAGTAAATATTCTAACGCCTAAAAGTTCCTCAACTTTTTTCTTATCAATTTCTATTGATTCTTTTCCTTCTTTAAGCATTTTTGCAATAGCTTTTCTAACAAGCTTTCCTAAAGCTCTCTCTAAGCTTCTTACTCCTGATTCTCTAGTATATCCATCTACAACTTCTTGTATAGCTTCATCATCAATTATTATCTTATCACCATTTATATTATATTCTTTAAATAATTTAGGTATTAAGTGATCTTTAGCTATATGGAACTTTTCTTCGTAAGTATATCCTGATACCTGAACTACTTCCATTCTATCTAATAGAGGTCTTGGAATTGTATCAAGACTATTTGCAGTTGTTATAAACATTGTTTTTGATAGATCCACTGGAACTTCTAAATAGTTATCTCTAAATGTTTTATTTTGTTCACTATCTAAAACTTCAAGTAATGCATCTGCTGGATTACCTTTATAATCAGTGCTTAATTTATCAATTTCATCAAGTAGAATTAATGGATTTAATGACTTAGCTTCCTTAAGTGCGTATACCATTCTTCCTGGAATAGCTGCAACATATGTTCGTCTATGTCCTCTTATTTCAGCTTCATCCTTTAATCCACCTAAAGATATTCTTACAAAGTGTCTATTTACTGCTTTAGCTATAGATTTAGCTATAGAACTCTTACCAACTCCTGGTGGCCCTACTAAGCAAAGAATTGGCCCTTTTAATGATCCGCTTATTTTTTTAACTGAAAGATACTCAATTATTCTTTCCTTAACATCTTCTAGACCATAATGTTCTTCATTAAGTACTTCTTCAACATCATTTATATCTAATTTTTCTCTAGAATATCTTCCCCATGGTATATCAAGAACCCATTGAAGATAAGACTGAATAGAATTTCCTTCAGAAGAAGATGCGCTTATTCTCTTAAGTTTATTAAACTCAGTTGTAACCTTTTCCTTTACCTCTTTAGGCATTTTCTTTTTTGCTATCTTTTCTTCAAGTTCTTTAATTACAGCCTTTTCGTCATCATCTTCTCCAAGTTCTTCTTGAATAAATTTAAGCTGTTCTCTTAAGTAAAATTCTTTTTGACTGTCATCAACACTCTTCTTCATTTTACCAGCAAGCTTCTTTTGAACTTTGATTACTTTTAATTCATTTTCAATAGAAGTTAAAAGCATTTCTATTCTTTTCTTTATATCAATAGTTTGTAAAATTTCCTGTTTCTTTTCCTCTGTTAATGGCAAATAACTTGCAACAACATTAACGAAATCATATGGGTTTTTTTCTTTCTTTATATTGCTTGCCATCTCAGGTGAATCATCACCAACTGCTTTAGTAAACTTCTTAAAAGACTTCTTTAAGCTTTCAAAGTATGCTGTTAATTCAACATCTTCTTCATCATAATTTTCAACTATTTCTTTAAAAGCAACTTCAAAATAGTTTTCATTTTCAATATATTCTTCTATTTTAGCTCTATATTTACCTTCTACTAATACTCTTATTGTATCACCAGGCATTTTTATAATTTGTTTTATCTTACATACAGTTCCTATTTTACTTATATCAGATTCTGTTGGATTATCTAATTCAATGTCCCTCTGCATTGCTAAGAATATTTCTTCATCACTAAGCATAGCAGTATCTACAGCTTGAATTGATTTTTCTCTTCCAACATCAAAGTGTAAAACCATATTAGGAAAAATAGTTAATCCCCTTAGAGGAATTAATGGAAGTGTTCTCTTGTTATCCATTTTTCTCCCCTCCATATACATATTTTTTATTTAGTCTTAAATAGTATACACATAATAAATTTTTTTTTCAATAAATATTGATGGAAAAGAATCCTGCTTTTCTTCTTATTTAACTCAAATACTATTGATTTTTCTATTACTAGTACCCTTTCCTCTCTTCTTACATAATTTCTACATTAATACTTTCATGTTTATTATTAAAAAAAGTTTCATCACATTCTACTTTGTTATATAAATTTAAGCACTTATAGTTTTCTCTTATTGCATCTAAAATTTTATGACGCCAAGAAAAAGATGTGCTTATGGATATTTTTAATATTTTAGCTGTCTTAGCTATAGAGTATTGATTTACAAGGCATTCTACAAATTTAAACCATAAGCTTATGTCCTTTTTAGATGAAAAAATAGGGGTATGAGTACTTGATACAAAGGATTTTTTGCATGTTTTACAAAGGTACCTTTGAACATTTTTGTTCTTTCCGTTTTTAACTATGTATTTATTATGGCAATGAGGGCAAATTAATTTTGAGTTTTCTTTAATTGTAGATAATTCAATTAGTTTGCTTATATCCATAATTAATTTTCTTTTTGAGGGATTACTCATAGGTTTTATTATTTCTAATACATCATTGTAATTATACGAATTCAAATACATCATCTCCTAAAAAATCTTTGTTAAGATGATTGACATATTTTATCACTTTTATTCATAATACAGCCTAAATAATATACCTACATGGGCCTTTGTAACAGCTCCGGCTTTTGGCTGAGGGCCTCCTCTGCTAGTTCCTTGATATATAGGGTCATGAACTGAACCTATTAAGGAATCAGCTATCCCCCTTTCATCAAAATGTAAAGTTGTTGCATCTAACTCTATAAATTTCGCCTTTTCCTTAAAAGGTGACACAGAATTTTTTTATCTTCTTCTAAAACTAGTCTAGCTGCAGCTGTCTTTCCAACTCCTAGAGGTCCATATATATTATTACATGCTGAGGATTTTCGCCGCATAAAGCAGCCTTTAAAGCCTTAATTCCTTTTTCCTGACCAATAAATCTCTTCAAATTTTTCTGGTCTGCTTTTCTTCATTAAGGGCTTTATAAGAGATACTTTTCTCATTTTTTTAAGTATATTCATCTCTTTTTTATTTTCTTTATTTATTTATAATAGTTTTCCTTGATTTATTACTAGTATTATTTAAAACAATAACAAAATATATTAATACTAAGGTTAAGAGCACTTGCACTATATTAATAAATCTATCATTTTAGTTAAAAAAAAGTTAATTATATATATGATTATTAACTTTTGTTTTAACTAATATTCAATATAAATAAAAAAGTATTAGTTCATGATTAATACACAAACTAATACTTTTTACTTAATATATTATTAAGCAGTTTCCATTCCCTTATCCTTTTTGGTCTTCTTAGATTTTAACAAAGCTCTTGTTTTACCTTCAGGAAGTCTTTGAATTTCAGGTTCTGCTTTATCATTAATAGTTGGTTCTGTAATAACAACTTTTTCTATTCTTTCATCAGAAGGAATATCAAACATAATGTTAGTCATAACATCTTCTATTATAGATCTTAATCCTCTTGCACCTGTTTTTCTTTCTATAGCTTTATTTGCTATAGCTTCTAATGCTTTTTCTGTAAATTCTAATTCAACATTATCCATTTCAAATAGCTTCTTGTATTGTTTTACTAAAGCATTCTTAGGTTTGCTTAATATATTTACTAAAGCATTTCTATCTAATGATTCTAAAGTTACTACTATTGGTAATCTTCCTACAAATTCAGGAATTAAACCGAACTTTAATAAATCACTTGGTTCAAGTTCTTTAAATAGGCTTCCAACATCTTTTTCATCCTTTGATTTAACGTCAGCACCAAAGCCTATTGAGCTCTTTCTAGTTCTTTTTTCTATTATCTTATCTACACCGTCAAAAGCTCCGCCACAAATAAATAATATATTAGAAGTATTTATTTGAATTAATTCTTGATGTGGATGTTTTCTTCCACCTTGTGGTGGTACTGAAGCAACTGTACCTTCAAGTATTTTTAATAATGCTTGTTGTACACCTTCACCTGATACGTCTCTTGTTATTGATGGGTTTTCAGACTTTCTTGCAATCTTATCAATTTCATCAATGTAGATTATACCTTTTTCAGCTCTTTCTACATCATAATCAGCATTTTGAATAAGTCTTAAAAGGATGTTTTCAACATCTTCCCCAACATATCCTGCTTCAGTTAATGTAGTAGCATCAGCTATAGCAAAAGGTACGTTTAAAAATTTTGCTAAAGTCTGAGCTAAAAATGTTTTACCAGAACCAGTTGGTCCTAATAATAATATGTTACTTTTTTGTAGTTCTACATCATCATCTAAGCCTTTTGAATTAACTCTCTTGTAATGGTTATAAACTGCTACAGATAATGATCTTTTAGCATCTTCTTGACCTATTACATACTCATCTAAATATTTCTTTATTTCTTGTGGTTTTGGTAATTCCTTTGCATCAAATTCAACTGAATCATCAAATTCATCTGCTATAATTTCAGAACATAATTCGATACATTCGTCACATATATATACTCCTGGACCTGCTATCAATCTCTTTACTTGATCTTGATTTTTTCCACAAAAAGAGCATTTTAATTGTTTTTTTTCATCATACTTAGCCATATATTCACCTCACTTAGGCCTTTATCCTTATTATTTATCTTCTCCTAAATCATTTCTTGTTATTACTTTATCTACTATTCCATATTCAGCAGCTTCATCTCCATCTAAGAAATGATCTCTCTCTACATCTCTTTTAATTTCTTCTAGTGATTTTCCTGTGTTTTCACTTAATATCTTATTCATTTTATCTTTTATTTTTAACATTCTTCTTGCATGAATATCAATATCTGTAACTTGCCCTTGGAAACCACCTAAAGGTTGATGTATCATAATTTCAGCATTAGGAAGAGTATATCTCTTACCTTTAGCTCCACTTGATAATAAGAATGCTCCCATTGAAGCAGCCATTCCCATACATATTGTTGATACATCTGCTTTTATATAATTCATTGTATCATATATTGCCATTCCTGCTGTCACAGAACCACCTGGACTATTTATATATAGATAAATATCTTTATCTGGATCTTCACTTTCTAAGAATAATAATTGTGCTACTATTAAGTTTGCAGAGTCATCATTAACTTCTCCGCTTAACATAATAATTCTGTCTTTTAATAATCTTGAGTATATATCGTAAGATCTCTCTCCTCTACCTGTCTGTTCTACAACCATTGGTACTAAAGCCATAATACTACCTCCTCTTACTCTTTTTATAAGTATAATGTAATTATACAAAACTTTTTTAATTTTGTTAATGTTTATTTGAAATAATTGCCAGAAAATATTTTTCTGGCAATTATTCAAAATAATATATTTAATTTAACATGAACTAAATTATTTTACGTTTTTAGCTAATAAATCGATTGTCTTCTTAACTACTACATCGTTAGCAATCATAGAACCTTGAGTATTAACTAACATATCAATCATCTTTTCATCTGCTTCAGCTGAGTACATCTTAGAAATTTCTGTAGCTCTTTCTTTGATTTCTTCGTCAGTAGCTTTTATTCCTTCTTTTTCAGCTATTGCAGCTAAAACTAAGTCAGCTCTTACTTTCTTATCAGCATTTTCTTTCATGTATTCTCTCATTTGGTCAGCACTGCTTCCAGTGAATTCCATGTATTGTTCTAAAGTTAATCCTTGATATTGTAATCTTTGAGCTAAGTCATTCATCATAACATCAATTTCATTTTCAACCATTACTTCTGGTAAATCAATCTTGCTTGATTCTACAGCCGCATTAATTAAATCATTTTCGAATTCTTGATCAGCTTTTTGAGCATTGTGTTCTTCTAAATGTTTCTTTATATCTTCCTTAAGTTCTGCTAATGTTTCAAATTCTGAAGCATCCTTAGCAAATTCATCATCTAAAGCTGGAAGTTCTTTAACTTGAATTTCTTTAACAGTTACATCGAATGTAGCTTCTTTTCCATTTAACTCGTCTTTACCGTAGTTTTCTGGGAAAGTAACTTTAACTTCTTTCTTATCTCCTGTTGATAATCCAATTAATTGATCTTCGAAATTATCGATGAATGATCCTGAACCTATTTCTAATGAATAGTCAGTTCCTTCTCCACCTTCAAATGCTTCTCCATCTATAAATCCTTTAAAGTCGATTACAGCTATATCACCTTTTTCAACTTTTCCTTCTGATTTAGTTTCGATTCTTGCGTTCTTTTCTTGTAATGATTTTAATTGTTTTTCAATTTCTTCATCAGTTACTTCGTAAGTATTTTTCTTAACTTCTAAGCCTTTGTATTCTCCAAGTTCAACTTCTGGGTATACTGTAACTTCTGCAGTATATACGAAGTCTTTTCCTGCACCAATTTCAACTACGTCAACCTTTGGATAATCAACTGGTCTTATGTTGTTTTCATCTAAAGCTTTTCCGTAAGATCCTTCTATAGCATAGTTAATAGCATCATCATAGAATACTTCTTCTCCATAGAATTTCTTAACTACTGCCATTGGCACTTTTCCTTTTCTAAATCCTTGAATGTTAAAACGCGATTTATTTTTGTTATAAGCTTTCTTTATAGCTTCATTAAATTTTTCTGCTTCAACTCTTATCTCAAGTTTAACTTTATTTGTTTCTATTTTTTCCATTTTAGCTTCCATTTCTCTATATTCCTCCTAAAATAGTAATTAGCTAATACTCTACAATCTAGCATATTATATCATACCTTGCTAATTATTATCAAATTATTTATTCATTAGATACATTTCTTTTTCATTTTTTATTTACTGACTTATTTCTCCATTTGCATTCATGTAGTAAGTAACTCCATCTACTACTATTGTTATTCCTTTTTCAGGAACCACATCTCCTATAGTTATATCTGATCCAACAAAGTTCCATATTGTTTGGTGAGTATTATTTAATACATCGTAAACCCAAACATATTTCTTTGCTCCATTATTACCGAAGTAAGGTAATTCACTCACATATATAACTTTATTATCATCTATAAATTTAGGTTGCCCATGCCAAGTATAGGTTGGTGTAGCTGCTAGTATCTGATCTTTAGGGAATGTTGAGCCTGCTTGTGATATATATTCTGTCTTTGTTATATCTGCAATGCTTCCATCTAAAGATACTATTTTCATATTTTGAGCTGAATCAATAAATAAAACTTTATCCTTTATAGGACTAATATTATATTGATATCCTTCTGGAACTTCCACAGATTGAATTTCTTTAACTCCATTATTATCTATATATTTTATATTAGCCTTTACCCCTTCAGCAAGATTTGCTTCAACTGTCAATTCTTCCCTCTTAGGTTCTTCTTCTACTGTTTCTTCTTCAGTAGCCTCAGTAGTATCATCAGTAACTTCTTCATTTATATTTTCTTCAGCTAATTCTTCTTCTGTTTTTCCACTATCTACCCATGCCTGTATACTTGCTCTTACATTAGTAAAATCAAGCTTTTTGATATTAGTATTGTAAATAATGATTGCAACAACACATATTGATATTACTGTAATCAATATTATCATTCTTTTTCTTTTTTTCATTTTTCTTTCATAATCTTTACTAAAAATACTTGGCTTTGACAACTTATTTACCCTCCTGTAAAAACTATAAGTAGTTCAAAATTTTAATCGCTTCTTCTATTATATCCTATTATAATGGTTTTTTATATATTTTTAGGAAGTTATTTTTTGCAGCACTGTTTCGTGCATGATTCACAGTTTCCGCCTCCTAAGCCTCCATCTTCTTTTGAGCCCCCTCCAGATGCGCAACCTCCTTCTTTTGAGCAGCATCCTCCTGAGCAGCCTGCCCCCTGACACTTCTTTCTGTTAATATAGAAGTTCTCTCCATAGTCTTCATATTCATTATCCTTATCTAGTAACTGAAGATGATATCTTGCTGCTATAAATATCTCATTTACATTATTACTCTCTGATAAAAGCTTATATTCTTCAATATCTATATATTTATTTAATTTTAAGAAATTAATAAATTGACTTGAAATATACTCATCATCATCCCCTTCTGATATATCATATCGTATAAATACCATTCCATTTGCAGCAAAATACTCAGGAATAGACTTTAATATATTTTTAAAATCATAAAAGTTATTTTCTCCATTTTGTATGATTAATATACCATTACATTTTCCATCATAATCTTTATGAATTGTATAATTATCTCCATCAATCTCTATATAATAATTTATATCATTTATAACTTTAACTTCAACTACAGCTTTATTAAATATTTTTGAAATAAATTTAAATGACTTCTTAATTTTTTGTTTTATATTCAAATTTTTCACGTAACTTACCTCCTAAAATTTTATGACTAAATTCTTCTCTGCCTTTGCTTTTTAATTTTTTTGTCATATAATATATTTATAAGTTAGTTTAGCCCATACATCCTGACTAATATAGTCAGGTTGATATAACCCCACAATTATGTTCATTTATCCCTTTCAAAAAATGAACATAACCCTAAACCTGTACTTAAATTTAAGTACAGGTTTTTTATTTATAAACTAAAATTTTCTACATCACTAACTAACCATTCATTATTTTCTTCATCATAAACAAACTTTGTGAAAAATATTTTAAAATTTTCTTCTTTGCTAAGTCCAAAAAATCTTTTTTCTGTACTGTAAGACACATTAACTACTACATTAGCCTTATATTTATCATCTTCAAATATATATTCACTCTTATCTTTTACTACTTCTATATTGTCTATAATATATCGATTTTTTAAGAAAGTATATTTTTTCTCTAAAATATCATATATTTTATCTTTTACTGGCTCTTTAGCACATTCTATATAAGATTTATTTTCATTATTAAGGGCAGAGAAAACGCTTTTATAAAAGTTTTCTGCTGCATCACTTATATCATTTTTCACATCATCATTTTCCATATTGATATTTAAATTAATAACAGGAATATCTGATACAAATACTTCATTACTTTTTATTATTCCCCATGGAAATTCTTTTTCTATATATATTGATACCGTTCCATCATTTCTTAAAGGCCCAATCTCCGTGCCTTCACCTACAGTCATATTAATTTTTTCATTATTTATAAATATATCTGCATCTTTAAATTTTGATTTAATTGTTATATTTACAGCATCAAAATCCACATTTATTTTTTCATTTTTTACCAAGGTAATTTCTTTTGAAGCTTCAATATCACCATATTCACTCTTTAAAATTCCAATAACATTATATACTCCTGGAATCATATTTCCTAGACTCTCATTTGCATTAATATAATTTTTATTATCAACTGTAAATTCACCATCATCATAATTACTAAAAATTGATACATCATATGTTTTCAAATTCACATAATAATTAGTTCCAAAAGTTCCCTTTTTTTCACCAATATAAAAGGTTGGAGTCTCCATACCACTTTTTAAAAGTTTTATATCATTATCTATAGACTGAGTATTCCTTTCATAATACTTAATTAAAGGCTCTACCTTATCTTTGCTTAATCTTTTATTATTAAGAGTAACTACTTTACTTAAGTCCTTAGCATCACAATTTTTTAATGCTACTTCTAGTTTACTTAAAACCCTATCTCTATTATTATTTATTCTGCCAAACATATACCCAAAAAATAATGCTAAAGTAAAAAACAATAAAATAAATATTTTAAATTTGTGTTTTTCTATACTATTCCTCATTTATACCACCACTTATATATCATCATTAAAAAAATAAAAGTGCCTCAAAATCAATAGATCAATTTCTCAGCACTTTTATTTCTATTCTAATATATCTATTATCCACTTACCACAATCTACACATTTATAGATTCTTATTACAAATAGATCTAATCCTTCTCTATCAACTTTAAACTGTTCTACTTCTTCATTTGTAATAAACTCATCTTCTTTATTTATGTATCCATGTATTTGAATAAAGTAATTATCTCTACTCTTTCCACAACATTCATTATCTTCAGTTACAGCTAACTTCTCATATGTTAATTTACGTTCCATTTCTTTGATTATTGGAATAATATCTTCATAATCCTTTATATCATCTAAGAAATCTTCTTCATAAAAAGATAAATCTTTGATTTTAAACAGCTCTTTCATATATAAAAGCTCCTTTCAAAATTCCTTTGATTTATTATTATATATCATATTATATAGAAAATCTACTAAGACTATCAATTATTTTATGTAGTTATTAAATTTAATATTTATCTTATATTAATACATTTATTCTTCACAAAACTCTTGTGGGACATATTTTACCAATGCAAAATTCTTTGTTATTAAATCTGTTTCCAAAATTTTACCACTTTTGAATTTATCTATTTTATTTCTCCAAATCTCATTTTGTCTATAATAGCATCCATCTTTTTTTATAAATCTATGATTTTTTTCATAAACATGATAAGAATAACTTAAATTTTCATCACATCTCATTTCCCCTTCAAGGCATTTTTCACTCATCCATAAATTTATTTGAAAAGTGTGATTAGTATTATTTTTTATTTGAAAATCTAGATAATTATAAAATATAGTAGCTCCACTTCCAAAGGGTAAAACTCTTCCCTCATCTGGAAAAGGATCAAAACTATGGTGATGTCTTTCAATAACTGTTAAGGGACTATGTATTGTAAGCCAATTTATTAAATTAGCTATCTGACATAAGCCTCCTCCCACACCAGGTCTTGCTTCTCCAAAGAAAAGTTCCATTCCCTCTAAATAACCTTTTCTTTTAGTAGGAAGTCCTACAAGTTTACAAAAAGAAAATACTTCCCCTGGCTTTATAATAATCCCATCTATTTTCTTTATAGCAATTTTCAAATTTTCCACCTTATTTAACTGAAGCCTAACATCACTATCTCCTAATTTTCTTATTAAAACAGATTGATGTTTCTTTACTCTGTATGGTAGTTTCTCAACTTTTCTATCTTTAGAAAACTTAATCCCCTTAAAATACCATTGTCTATATCTAATAATCCTTTTACTCCATACAGCTAAGAAATAAAATACTGTATTCCTCTGACTAAACAATTTTTTCTCCACAATAAATCTCCCTCACTTTTTGTCTTTATGATAGTTTATATAATTTTATATAATATGGCAACTAATTAAAATTCTTGTAATAAAAACTTAATAATCATTCTCTTAAAAACAGAAAAACTGCATCATTTAGACACAGTCTTTTCATTTTCCCAAAAATTATCTTTATCTTCAAATCCTGTTTTCTTTTTTTAAATTAATAATTTTTTTTATAATAAACCCACTAACAAATACTATAAAAGTCACTAACCATCCTCCCACAATGTTTGACCATAAAGGGTAGCCTGATTCAACTCCATAAATACCTCCACTTTTAAATAAGGAATATAAATTCCAAAGTCCAAAACCAATTAAAGCTAATGGGGCTGCAAATTTTATAGAACCTAAAAACCACCATTTTGGAATCTTATACGTATTAGTATTTCTATTAATCTCACATAAAACTTTCTTAGGTTTAAATATCCATCCTACAACTATACATTCCATAGCTCCAATAATTATCATATTGTATTGATTTGTCCAGTTATCAACTATATCAAGCCAGGCAAGGCCTGATTGAGTTATGAAAACTATTGATATTAAGGCTGATATTAAACATATTACTTTAGTGGCTTTTCTAGCATCTAGTTTAAATCTATCTGCTACAGCTGTTGAAACTCCCTCAACTATTGAGAAGGCTGAATCTATGGCTAAGGAAGAAAGACATGCATAAAATACAAAGCCAAATAGGGCATTAATCCATCCAATACTAGTCAAACTAACTATTGCTTGTGGAAAAATAATAAATGCTGTTGCAATTCCTGATGCAGACATATCATTAGTAGTCATTCCCACACCATACATTGTTGTAAACATAACTACACCAGATAAAATACTTACACCTAAATCTGCAAAGGCGATTATAGTTGCATCCTTAGCTATATTAGTAGAATCACTTAAATAAGAACCATAAGCAACCATTATAGCCATCATTATAGACAAACTATAAAACACCTGTCCTATGGCATCAATAATAAGGTTTGACCATAATCCTTTACTACTTATAACTGAGAAATCAGGAACAAATAATTTAGATAACCCCTCTAAACCATGAGGCATAGTCATGCCCTTTATAGCCATAATAATTAAGAATATAAGTGGCAAAGTTAATCCTGTATATTTAACTACTTTTCCAACACTAACAGTTCCCTTTCTTATACAAGCATAAATTAAAACCCAGGCTACTATTAATGCTAAAGCCATAGGAAAAGGTATCTTCATGCCTGAAATAGTTCCTGAAGTTTCTGTAACCTTCATAAACAAAGAACTTGCAGACTCAGTATCTCCTACCATACCTGCAAATTTAAAGCTAAAAAAGGCCATTAAAAGAACCCAAGCAAATACAACTGCATAATATACTTGAATAGCAAATGCATTAGTAGTTGCAGCCCATCCTACATACTCTGTTTTTTTATTCATGGCTTTGAAGGCTCCTGGTGCCCCCTGCCTTGTTTTTCTACCAATTGAAATTTCCATAGATAGCATGGGAATTCCTAAAATCAGCATTGCTATTGCATATGTAAGCAAAAATGCTCCCCCTCCATACTTTGCAGCAAGTCCTGGAAAACGCCAGGCATTACCTAATCCTACTGCTGAACCAATAGCAGCTAAAATAAAGGTTATCCTAGAAGACCACTCTTCTCTTTTTTCCATTATAAATACCCCCTATTAATCTTATCTATAAATCTTCATTAAAAATAAAAAAACCTTTAATACTATTGAATTTAAAGTATTAAAAGTTTTTTCCTTAATTATTTATATTACTCTTCCCAATTTTTAGAACGTTTAATTGCTTTATGCCAGTCTTTATATAATTTTTCTTTCTTATCCTCTTCTAAATTTGGAGTATAGGTTGTATTTATAGCAAACTTCTTTGCAATTTCTTCTTTAGACTTCCAAAATCCCACTGCAAGCCCTGCAAGATATGCTGCACCTAAAGCCGTACTTTCTGTTATTATAGGTTTTTCAACCTTACAGCCTGTTATATCTGCTTGAAATTGCATAAGAAAATCATTTCTACTTGCTCCTCCATCAACCTTTATCATGGAAAGCTTACACCCTGAATCCTGCTGCATAGAATCTATAATATCTCTGCTTTGATAAGCTATAGATTCAAGCGCTGCTCTTACTATATGATTTTTATTTGCTCCTCTAGTAAGACCAAAAATAGCACCTCTAGCGTACATATCCCAGTGTGGAGCTCCAAGTCCAGTAAAGGCTGGTACAACATAAACTCCTCCATTATCCTGAACCTTCATAGCACAAGCTTCAGTCTCTTCAGCAGTATCAACAAGCTGCAACTCATCTCTAAGCCATTGAATAACTGCTCCTCCAACAAAAACAGAACCTTCTAAGGCATACTGTACCTTATTATCAATTCCAATTGCTATTGTAGAAACTAATCCGTGACTACTTTGAATCATTTTATCACCAGTATTCATAAGAAGAAAACATCCTGTGCCATAGGTATTTTTAACACTTCCCTCTTCAAAGCATACCTGACCAAATAAAGCACATTGCTGATCTCCTGCCATTCCAGCAATAGGAATTTTTATATGTCCTTCTCCTCCTAATTCTGTATATCCATAAACTTCTGATGAATTTTTCACCTCTGGAAGCATAGATTTTGGAATATTAAACTTTTCAAGTATTTTATCATCCCATCTTAATTCTTTAATATTATATAACATTGTTCTAGACGCATTCGTATAATCAGTAACATGAACCTTACCATTTGTAAGCTTCCATACAAGCCATGTATCTACAGTTCCAAAGATTAGCTCCCCATTTTCAGCTCTTTTTCTTGCTCCATCTACATTATCTAAAATCCACTTTATTTTTGATGCTGAAAAATATGCATCTAATAATAAACCTGTATTTTCCCTTACATAGTCAGCAAATTCTTTATCTTTTTTTAGTTCTTCTATTATGTCAGAAGTTCTTCTGCATTGCCATACAATAGCATTATATACTGGCTCACCAGTTTTCTTATCCCATACAATAGTTGTTTCTCTTTGGTTTGTTATACCTATAGCTGCAACCTCATCTTGATTTATATTAGTTTTAGCCATCACTTCTTGAAGTACCCCATATTGACTAGCCCATATTTCTAATGGATTATGTTCAACCCACCCCTTATTTGGATAAATTTGAGTAAACTCTTTTTGACACATATCCACTATATTTTGTTCTCTATCAAAAATAACTGTTCTTGAGCTTGTCGTCCCTTGATCTAAAGCTATTATATATTTTTTCATTTATGATGCACCTCTTTATTTCTATACTGATAATTATAAGTAGACTTTCACTAAAAAGAAGACCTGTGCTTCACAAGTCTCCTTTCATACTTTAAAATCTACATCCACTATTTCTAGAACCACCTAAAATGATGATCTATGATTCATGTTAATCTCAGCAATCTCCATTTCACCATCAATATATGGCTTATACATATCATATCCATCTGCATCAGATTCACATCCTATATCACCATATCCTAATGCATCTCTTACTATTTTTTCTCTTTCTGCTCTAGTTGTATTCTTAATAAGAAACTTATCCATACCCATAAAACTCCTTTCTTACATTTTTTCTATATCACTAACTAATTTATCTACATCTTCTTCTCTAGTTGCCCAGCTTGTACAAAAACGAACAGCTGAAGTATTTTCAGTAACCTTTTCCCAGAATGTAAATGAATATTTTTTCTTTAATTCTTCAAGGTTTTCATCAGGTATTATTGGAAACTGTTGATTTGTATTTGAGTCCATAAATAAAGAATATCCCTTCTTTAAAAAAGCCTCTTTAATTCTTAATGACTGCTTATTAGCATGTTTAGATACTTCCATATATAAATCATCTTCAAATAAAGAAATAAATTGAATTCCTAAAAGTCTTCCTTTTGCAAGAAGCCCTCCATTTTGTTTTATGTAATATCTAAAGTCCTTCTTATACTTATCATTCATAATTACTACAGCTTCTCCAAATAAAGCTCCAACCTTAGTACCACCTATGTAAAATACATCACAAAGCCTTGCTATATCTGCTAAAGTAACATCTGTCCCTTCAGCAGCTAATCCATAACCTAGTCTTGCACCATCTATAAATAATGGAAGACCTAATTCTTTGCACACATTACTTATTTCCGTTAATTCTTTTTTACTATAAAGAGTACCTAATTCTGTTGGATGTGAAATATATACCATACCCGGCTGAACACAGTGTTCTGGAGCATCATCATTATGATGAAGATCATAAGCCTTTTTAATTTCACAAGCATTTATCTTGCCATATGTACTTTTTAATGGAAGCACCTTATGTCCTGCATTTTCAATGGCTCCTGTTTCATGAACATTTATATGTCCACTATCTGCACATAAAACCCCTTGATATGGGCGTAGCATTGAAGTTATGACAATTTTATTTGTTTGAGTACCTCCCACTAAGAAGTGCACATCTGCATTTTCTGCATCACATTTTTCTTTAATAATTTCACGAGCTTTTTCACAATATACATCTCTTCCATAACCTGGAGTTTGATCGAAATTGGTCTTAGTTAGAGCCTCTAAGATTCTTGGGTGAGCTCCTTCTAAATAATCACATTCAAATCTTATCATAATCTCTCTCCTTAATTTCTTTTGTTTATAAGTATACTATATATTATACCTTTTTCTTTATTATTTTGTATCTAAAAAAATATATTTATTTAAAAAAGTGGCTGCGCCACGCTCCCTTCGGGAAACTTAATTGTAATTAAAAATTTAAAAGCATAGGATGCTCAAAATCCTATGCTTTATCTTTATCCACGATATTTCTTTCCATAAACTCCATCATATTTTAAAGGTGATATGATACCTCTAAAGTAGACATGGTAAATAACCAAACTCTACTTTGGAGGTATTTTTTTATGGGAAGAAAATTTAAATATTCAGTTGAAGATAAAATACAAGCGGTTAAGGATTATCTTTCAGGACGGAAGACTACCAAACAAATATGTTCCGAACTAGGAATAAGATACAACAGTAATCATGGAAATATAATCCGTGTTTGGGCTAAAAAATATAAACTATTTGGGGAATCTAGTTTG
>NZ_FPBY01000078.1 GCF_900116755.1 Clostridium sp. DSM 8431 | reverse complement strand
AAAAACTTACTCATAAAAGAATTGCTGGTTCTTAACTTTATCTGTATCTGTTCAATTTTCAAAGACCAATTTATCTCGTCGCCCTCAAGCGACTCATTTAGTATATCATTCGCTTCTACATCTGTCAACAAGTTTTTTTCATTTTTTCAAAAACTTTATTGTTTCGTATCAGCGACGTGTTTTATCTTATCATGTTAGCAGCATAATATCCCCATATTTAATGCCATTAGTGCAAATTAATCCATGTATACTACATAATTCTTCTATTTATTATGATATATATATGTCGATACACCTGGAATAGTTTAATCCAGATTATATTATATATCTACTACTTTATTAAATTCTTGACAGTCATTTTCTTCAATAATATAATAAGTCTAAATAGATAGATGTATACGTATTAATAGGGGGTATGAATTTAAAATTTATACCCATTTTTACTACTCAATCTTCTATTAGCACATTACAGTATGAAAGGATGTGAGTAGTCCTAATTCATTTAGGCTATCATATATGTTTGGATTTTTTAAAAAGAAAAATAAAAAAGAAGTAGCTACAGAATCAAAATTAGTAGCAGCAGTTTCAGGAAAGGTTTTACCACTATCTGAAGTTCCAGATCCAGTTTTTGCTCAAAAAATGGCTGGTGATGGTGTTGCAATAGATCCAAATGGTGATGTTGTTGTAGCTCCAGCTGATGGTGAATTATCATTAGTATTTAACACTAAGCATGCTTTCGCAATGACTTTAGATAACGGAGCAGAACTTTTAGTACATATTGGTGTTGATACTGTATCTCTTGAAGGCCAAGGTTTCGAACAACTTGCTGAAGCTGGTACTAAGGTAAAGGCAGGTACTCCAATAATAAAAATCGATAGAGAATTTATTAAGAGTAAAGGTCTTTCATTAATGACTCCTGTATTAATAACAAACCCTGATTCATTTGAAATAAAAGCTATTGAAAATATAGACGGTGTTGCAGGTGAAACAAAAATATTAGAATTCAAAGCAAAATAATTAACATAAAAAGCCCCTAGCATCTTATGCTAAGGGCTTTTATTTATTTCATCTGCTTACTTGTTATATAATAAGTAATATGATCTCTCCATTTTCCATCTATAAATAAATACTCTTCATTTAATCCTAATTCCTTAAAGCCACAAGCTTTTAAAACATTTTTTGAACGCTCATTATCTACTAGTGCTGAAGCCTCTATCCTATGAAGCCTAAATTCTCTAAATATATATTCCAAAGCCAATTTCACAGCCTGCTTCATATAACCTTTTCCCTGCTCATCTTGGTCAATAGAATATCCTATTACTCCATTTTTTAATATTCCACCAACTATATTAGAAACTTTTACTTTTCCTATAAGCTTTCCTTCCTTAAAAATTCCCATATCTACAGTTGTTCCATTTAAAAATTGTCTATAGCTTTCACTTATTAATTCCTTTTGAACTTCTAATGTATAAAAACTATTATCCCTATTAGGTTCAAAAGCTCTTAAGTGTTCTTTATTTCTTATATAATATTGCAATAAGTCTTCTGCATTTTCTAATGTAAGAAGTCTTAGTTCTATATCTTCGCCTTCTAAATCTACAAAATTAATTCTCTGACATTCATAATAATCATTTCTCGTAATTCCCATACTTATTTCATTACTATATTCTCCACGAAAATATATGTTATCAAAGAATATTCCCTGCAATATGAATCCTAAATCTAAAAAAGATGATACATTTATAGAATCTATTGTACATATATTAATTTTATTTATATCTATATTCTTGAAAATTGCTTGCACTATTAGCTTTAAAGTTTCTTTCAATAAATCATAATCATTTTCTCTATAGAAGTTTAACTTAACACTACAATTTCTATTTTCTTCATCTAAATTAGTTATGCTAAATACTCCAATATTAATTGAGTCTTTATCTCTTATAATATAATCCTCTTCAGTATTAGCTATTTTCATAATTGTTACTTTCTGCTTCTGTGGCATTAAATGTCATCTCCTAAAAATTAATCAATATCGCAATACTTCAATTATATATTAAATAAACAATATTCATCAATAATTTTAGAGATTAAAATGGGATAGAATTTAATTCATTCTATCCCGCCTATAACTACTTTTTATTCATTCCCAAAATATCTTTAATAACTTCTCCACCAATTATCATTCCTGCTACTGGTGGTACAAAAGAAATACTTCCTGGTATTTGTCTCTTAGCAGCACATTTTTTAGTTTCACCTGTACAAACACATCCTGTTTTACATGTAACAACATCTTCAGTTCTTGGTTTAACTGGTATTTCTTCAGAATAAAGTACTTTTAATTTTTTTATTCCTCTTTTCTTAAGTTCATGTCTCATTACTTTAGCTAAAGGACAAACTTTTGTTTTATATATATCTGAAATTTTGAACATTGTTGGATCAAACTTATTTCCAGTTCCCATAGATGATATTATCTTTATATCCTTCTTAGTACAATATTCAACTAATGCTATCTTTGCAGAAACTGTATCTATAGCATCAACTACGTAATCAGCATCATCTGGAATTAATTCTGGAATATTATCTGCTGTTACAAAAACTTGATGTGTTATTACATTGCAGTTTCTATTAATTGAAAGTATTCTTTCCTTCATAACATCTACTTTGGGTTGACTTATAGTTTTGTATGTAGCATGTATTTGTCTATTTAAGTTAGTAAGACAAACAGTATCATCATCAATAAGTATAATTTCTCCTACCCCTGCTCTTGTTAAAGCTTCAACAGTAAAACTTCCTACTCCTCCAACTCCAAAAACAACTACTTTACTATTTTTTAATTTATCTAATCCTTCTTCCCCTATTAATAACTCTGTTCTGGAAAGACTATGTTGTGATCTAGCCATTCTATAAAGCACCTTCTCTCAAATTTTTATTGTTTATTTTTAATTCTTATATGAATACAAAGTTTTTTAATATAAACATTATATACATATCTTTAATAATTTGTATATAAATTAATTATATTATTTACTTTTTAATATATATAATATATAAATTCTCCACCATAGTAAATTAAATGGTATTTACTTTTAAACTTTGTTAAACTATATCTATGATAATAAAAAGTTTAAGAAAAAATTACAACTTGATTTTTAGGAGGATGTTAAATGACTTTTGGAATTATCGCTGCAATGAGCGAAGAATTAGAAATATTACTTAAAGACATGGAACTTGAAGAAAAAAAAGTTAAAGCTAATATGACTTTTAACAAAGGAAAACTATGGGGCAAAGATGTGGTAGCAGTAGTATGTGGTATAGGTAAGGTAAATGCCGCTATATGTGCTCAAATATTAGCTTCAGAATTCAAAGTTGATAGAATTATAAATGTTGGAGTTGCTGGTGGTATAGGTAAAGAAATATATCCTGGAGATATAGTTATAGCAGAAAATCTAGTTGAACATGATATGGATACTACTGCATTTGGTGATCCACATGGCCAAGTTCCTAGACTTGATACTTTTGATTTTAAATGTGACGCTGACTTAATTCAAGCTGCAAAAAAAGCATGTGCTACATTAGGAGATGACATTCATACATTTACAGGAAGAATTGTTTCTGGTGATGTATTTGTTGCTGATTTAGAAAAAATTCAATGGCTTGAAAAAGAATTTAATGCTCTATCATGCGAAATGGAAGGTGCAAGTATAGCACATACATGTTACTTAAACAGTATTCCTTTCGTTGTAATAAGATCAATTTCTGATAATGCTAATAATGGAGCTCATATGGACTATGAAAAGTTTACTCCAATTGCAGTAAAGAACTCTACTAAGCTATTAAAAGAAATGCTTCTATCTATATAGAGAGAAATTTATTTTTAACACTTTAATTTTAAAGTTCTAAAAACAAAATAAGGTATATCTGAATGACTAAATTTAATTCAGATATACCTTATTATTTTATCTTTAACTTAACTTATGAACAAATAATCCACTTCTAAGCTTTGGTTCAAACCAAGTTGATTTAGGAGGCATTACTTCTCCAATATCAGCTACATTCATAATATCTGATACTTCTGTTGGATACATAGAGAAAGCTATCTTCATATCTTTATGAACTCTTCTTTCAAGTTCATCTATACCTCTTATTCCTCCGATAAAGTCAATTCTATCAGAAGTTCTTACATCTTCAATTCCTAATATAGGAGTTAGAACATTATTTTGAAGTATAGCAACATCAAGAGAAGCTATTGGGTCTTCCTTATCATAAATTCCATCCTTAGCTTCAAGTAAATACCATTCGTCTTCAATAAACATACCAAATGTATGCTTTTTACTTGGTTTCACTTGAGCAGCTGATTTAGATACGATAAACTTTTCTTCAAGTTTATTAATAAGTTCTGCCTTAGTTAATCCATTTGTATCTTTTACTACTCTGTTATAATCCATAACCATTAAATCATTGTCAGGGAATGCAACAGCTAAGAAATAATTAAATTCTTCTTCTCCAGTGTAATCAGGATGAGCTTTTCTTCTCTTTAATCCTACTTTTACAGCTGAAGCTGATCTATGATGTCCATCTGCTATATAGAAGGCATTAACATCCTTAAATAAAGCAATAATTTCATTTACTATTATTTCATTGTCAATAACCCATACTATATGACTTATTCCATCTTCTGATGTAAAGTTATAAACAGGTTCTCTCTTACACCAAGCCTTGATAACTTCTGATGCAACATCATCTTCTTTATAAGTCAAGAAAATTGGACCTGTGTTAGCATCACAGTAATCAACATGGTTTATTCTATCTAATTCTTTATCAGCTCTAGTAAATTCATGCTTCTTAATATTATTGTTTATATAATCATCAATTGATGCACAGAAAACTAATCCTGTTTGTGCTCTGCCATTCATAATTTGCCTGTAAATATAAAGACATGGCTTATCATCTCTAATATATTGACCTTCAGAGATCATCTTATCAAGATTTTCTCTGGCTTTTTCATAAACCTTTTTATCATGTACATCTACTGAAGGATCTAAATCTACTTCAGCTCTATCTACATGAAGAAATGAATAAGGATCATCCTTAACCATTTCTCTTGCTTCTTCACTATTCATTACATCATAAGGAAGAGCAGCAATTTTTGAAGCTAATTCTTTTACTGGCCTGATACCGTTAAAGGCTTTTACAACAACAGCCATCTAATTTCCTCCTAAATATTATTAATTAAAGATTGAAGAACCCTTTAATTGTTGAAACTACTTCTTCACCAATTCTAGTTTGAGCTTCCTTAGTTGATGCTCCAATGTGAGGAGTAACACTTACAGCTGGATGATTTACTAATTCTTTGTTAGCAGTTGGTTCTTGTTCAAATACATCAATACCAGCTCCAGCAACTTTACCACTATTTAAAGCATCTAATAAAGCTGCTTCATCAACAACTTTTCCTCTTGCACAGTTTATAAGAAATACTCCGTCCTTCATCATTTCAAATTCTTTAGTGCTTATCAATGATCCCTTAGTCTTATCATATGGAACATGTAATGATATAAAGTCTGCAGTCTTTAATAATTCATCCATTTCTAAGAAATCATAAGATAATGAATCTTGTTTTCCGAATAAATCAGTATATACAACTTTCATTCCAAGTGCTACTGCTTTTTCTGCAAGGCTTCTTCCGATTCTTCCCATTCCTATGATACCTAAAGTCTTACCGCTTATTTCAACACCTTTATATTTCTTTTTGTTCCATTCATCATTTCTCATAGTTACATTTGCAATGTTTACGAATCTTGCTACTGCAAACATATGAGCTACTGCAAGTTCTGCAACTGAGTTTGAGCTTGCATTTGGCGTATTTTTAACTGTAACACCATTATCTTTAGCAGCTTGTAAATCTATATTATCTACACCAACACCAGCTCTTACTATTAATTTTAAGTTTCCACCAGCTTCTCTATCTATAATTTCTTTAGTTAATTTTGTAGCAGATCTAATTACAATTGCATCAAAATCCTTTAAAGCTTCTCCTAATTTATCTTGTTCTATATGATCATTTACGACTTCAATACCAGCCTTTTGTAATTCAGCTATAGCTGCAGCTTCTAAGCCGTCGTTTGTTAATACTCTAACCATTTTTAATATCCCCCTTTTAAGACTTATTATTTACGTATAGTTTATGAGAGTTTAAAGACTTTCTCTAATCTTTAAACTCTCTTAATAAACTAAAGTCCTAATATTTCATCTATATTCTTTAATAATTCTTTAACTTCTTCAACTGTACAGTCTGCCATATGAGCAATTCTGAAAGTCTTATTCTTTAAGTTTCCATATCCATTAGAGATTTGGAATCCTCTTTCACCTAATGCTTTATTTAAAGCTGCAACATCAATGTTTCTTGTATTAGCAACATTAGTTACTGTATTAGATAAATGATTTTCATCTGAATATAATGCAAAGTTTTTCTTTGCCCAATCTCTAACTATTTGAGCCATCTCTTTATGTCTTGCAAATCTGTTTTCAAGACCTTCAACATTTAATATTTGATCTAATTGATAATCTAGAGCAAACATATGTGATAAAGATGGAGTTGATGGATATTGATAATCCTTCTTTTGAATATAGTCATATAATCTTAATAAGTCTAAATAGAATCCTCTATGAGGTACTTCCTTAGCTCTATCTCTTGCTTTATCTGAGAAAGTACATACTGCTAATCCTGGAGGCAATCCAAGACATTTTTGTGATGATGTTATACAAACATCAATACCACACTTATCTACTTCCACCTTACTTCCTGCTGCTGAACTTACCATATCAACTATGAATACAACATCAGGATATTTCTTAACAACTTCTCCTATTTCTTCTACTGGATTCATGATACCTGTAGAAGTTTCATTATGAGTTACAGCTACTAAATCATATTTACCAGTTGCTAATGCCTTATCAACTTCTGCTGGATCTACAGCTTTACCCATTTCTACTTCAAATAAATCTGCTGGTACATTATTTTCTACAGCCATCTCGTACCATCTCTTACCAAATGCCCCAACTGAGAATACTGCTGCTCTCTTTAATGTACAACTTCTAATAGCACCTTCCATAAGACCACTACCAGATGATGTTGAAATTAAGATCTCATTCTTTGTATAGAATAATTTTCTTAGATTGTCACTGATTCTTCTTTGTAATTCAGAAGCATCTTTACCTCTATGACCCATCATAGGTGTAGCCATTTTATTTAGGACTTCAGGAATTACTTCAACTGGTCCTGGAATAAATAATTTCTTATGCATAATGCATTTCCCCCCAATTTTTTTTATTATTTTATTAAGCGATTTCTAAATTTTCTGCTTATTTGTTAATTTTACTACTATTTCCATATTAATTCAATACCCCCAATATATATATTTACATAATATAGTCATATATTACACTTTATATTTTTTTCTTATATTACCTTAATATAGTTTTTTTACAAAAATGTTGCTATTGCTCAACGCATATGGTATTATTAACTATATAAAAAGATAAATATTAACCGAAAAGAGGGTTGCATTAATGAAGCTAGAAATAAACAACTTACACAAATCATTTAATGGCACAGAAGTTCTACATGGAATTTCATTTTCAACAAGCAGCGGAAAAGCACTTGGTTTATTAGGACGAAACGGTGCTGGAAAAACTACTACCATTCGTATATTAATGAATGTTTTTAATTGTGATAAAGGAGAAATACTTATTGATGGAAAAAAGTTTAATCCAAATGAGCATCATATAGGTTATCTTCCTGAAGAACGTGGTTTATATCCAAAAAAGAAAGTAATTGAACAAATCACTTACTTAGGTACACTAAGAGGGCTTAATAAAAAGGAAGCTCTATCTAGTGCAAAAAAATGGCTTTCAAAATTAGGAATCTCTGAATATGAAAACAAATTACTTGAAACACTTTCTAAAGGTAATCAGCAAAAAGTTCAGTTAGCACAAACACTAGTATGTTCTCCTGAAATTATAATTCTTGATGAACCTTTTAGTGGACTTGATCCAGTAAATTCTCAAATATTAAAAGATGTTATTCGTGAACTTATAGAAGATAATAAAATTGTTATTTTCTCTAGCCATCAAATGAGCTATGTAGAAGAATTTTGCGAAGATATTGTAATAATAAACAAAGGAACTGTAGCTCTTGAAGGAAACCTAAAAGAACTTAAGAAAACTTTTGGTGAAAATAGAATTATCCTAAGTGCTTCAAATTACACTCCTGATAAACTTTCAGAAATAATGGAAGATAAATTTAAAAATCTTGCAGGTGTACATGACATTCGTAAAGATTTCATTATTTTAGAATTAACTTCAGACACATCAAAAAATGACTTATTAAAAGAAATTATGAATACTGATATTGATATAGAAAAGTTTGGAATATACGAACCTTCATTAAATGATATTTTTGTATTAAAGGCAGGTGACAAATAAGATGAAACAATTCTTTACAGTCTTAAATTTTGAACTAAGTAACTATTTTAAAAACAAATCTTATTTACTAACTACTATTTTGATATCTATATTTTTAATTGTAGGTCTTTCTATACCAAGATTCTTTGATGCTGGTAAGTTATTTAATAGTTCTAATGATGATAAAGAAAATACTATTGTTGTTTATGATAAAAATAACATTTTAGAAAACGTAGATATACTTGAACCTTATTTTCTAGACGCAAAAATCACAAGTGCTGATAGCGAAAGTAATGCAGAAAATATGATAAATGACAAAGATGCTGATGCTGGTTTTATAATAAATTCTTTTGATGATTATACTTATTTAGTTTATAACAATGGATTTAATGATGATAATCAAAAGATTTACGAACAAGCTATCTCAAGAATTTTTAGAGATTCTTATTTAACTTCAAAGGGAATTAATGCTGAAGAAATAGAAAGCTTATTCAATATGCCTATAAATTCAGATATACAAGTTTTAGGAAAAGATAGTGTAAGCAATTATGCATATACTTACGGACTAATATTTATAATTTATATAGTTGTATTAACTTACGGACAACTAATAGCTACTTCTGTTACTAGTGAAAAGAGTAATAGAGCTATAGAGGTTTTAGTTACAAGTGCAAGTACTAATAGTCTTATATTTGGAAAAGTAATTGCTGGAGCTATAGCTAGTCTTATTCAAGTAGGAATAATTATTTCATCTGGATTAATAAGTTACAAGTTTAACAGCGATGCTTGGGATAATAAATTAGATATGGTTTTTGATATACCTTCTGAAGTATTATTATGTTTTGCAGTTTTCGGTGTATTAGGTTTCTTATTCTATAGCTTTATATTTGGTACTTTAGGAGCTTTAGTTTCCAAAACTGAAGATATAAGCAAGAGCGTAATGCCAATAACTATGATATTTGTTGTGATATTTATGCTTGTTATGATTAACCTTACAAATACTGATGGAACAGTAGTAAAAATATTATCATATATACCATTTAGTTCTTTAATAGCAATGTTCACAAGATCTGCTATGGGAACAGTAGCAACCGTTGAAATCTTAATATCTCTAGCTATATTAATAGCCTCAACTATTGTAACAGGTTTATTAGCATCTAAGATATATAGAAGAGCAACATTAATGTATGGAAATCCTATTAAGCTTACAAAAGCATTAAAATGGATTAAAAAAGAAGACTAATATAAAAAATGTGGTGTACAAAAGTACACCACATTTTTTATTCACAACTTTATATATTTATCCACAAACTTATTATATTTTCTTCTTCTTTTTGTGGATTATCTCATCCATACCTTTGTTAAAAATAATATTATTAAGAAATACATTACTCCAAAGGCTAATACTATAGGAATTAAAAGTTCTGAAAGAGCAATTATAAGCGCTACTATATCTTTTGATCCAAGGTTAGCTTCTTTTAATTCTTTGAATTGCTGCTCTTCTTTAAGTCTTTCCTCTTCAGTCTTATGCCTCTGTCTTCCAAGTAATCTTTCAGATATACTAGGCAAATTCATATTCTACTCTTCCCCTGCATAATGACATGCAACAAAATGTCCTTTTTTAACTTCTCTGTATTCAGGTACATCTGTTTTACACTTTTCTGTTGCACGTGGGCATCTTGTATGGAACTTACATCCCTTTGGAGGATTAGCTGGTGATGGAAGATCACCTGTTAATATAATTCTTTCTCTCTTTACTGTTGGATCAGGAATTGGAATTGCTGATAGTAAAGCTTTTGTATAAGGATGCATAGGATTTTCAAATAATTCATCCTTATCTGCAAGTTCCATCATATTACCAAGATACATAACTCCAACTCTATCACATAAATGTTCAACTACAGAAAGGTCATGTGATATGAACATATATGAGAATCCTTTTTCTTTTTGTAACTTAACTAAAAGATTTATAATTTGAGCTTGAATTGATACATCAAGAGCTGATACTGGTTCATCAGCAACTATAAAATCTGGCTCTAATGCTAATGCTCTTGCTATACCTATTCTTTGTCTTTGTCCACCTGAGAATTCATGTGGAAATCTATCTATATAATAATCTGGAAGACCACATTGTTCCATTATCTTTAAAACTCTATCTCTAAGTTCAGCCTTAGTAACCATCTTATGGTCAATTAAAGCTTCGCCAATTATATTTCCTACAGTCATTCTTGAATCTAATGATGCATAAGGGTCTTGGAATATAAGCTGCATTTTAGGTCTTAACTTTCTTAATTCACTTTTCTTCATAGTAGTTATATCTTGTCCCTTAAAATAAACCTTACCTGAAGTTGGTTTAAGTAATTGAAGAATAGTTCTTCCTGTTGTTGATTTACCACATCCTGATTCTCCAACAATTCCAAGGGTTTCACCTTTTTTTATCTCTAAAGATATATTATCTACTGCTTTAACGTGTCCTACAGTTCTTCCAAAGAAACCACCTTTAATAGGGAAGTATTGTTTTAGGTTTTCCACCTTTAATAAAGTTTCTTCTTGCATTACTTATTCCCCTCCTTCTTATATTCATCATCACATAGCCAACATGCAACCTTATGTCTATTTCCTATATCATGTAACACAGGAATTGAATTTTTACATACATCCATACAATGACTACATCTTTCATTAAAGTAGCATGAGTCCTTAATTCCTACTGGATTAGGAACTTGTCCAGGGATTGAATAAAGTTCTTCTTTTCTTTCATGAATAGAAGGCTTAGATTTTAATAATCCAATTGTATATGGATGTGTAGGGTTTTTAAATATTTCTAATACAGGTCCTTCTTCAATAACTTTTCCTGCATACATAACAACAACATAGTCAGCCATTTCAGCAACAACACCAAGGTCATGAGTAATCATTAAAATAGCAGTATTGTGAGTCTTCTTTATTCCTCGCATAAGGTCAAGTATCTGTGCTTGAATAGTAACATCTAATGCTGTTGTTGGTTCGTCTGCAATAAGAAGTTTAGGGTTACATGCAAGTCCCATAGCAATCATAACTCTTTGTCTCATACCACCTGATAATTCATGTGGATAGCAATCTACTATTTCATCTGCTCTAGGAATTCCAACTTCTTTTAATAAGCTTATTGCTTTTTCTCTTGCAGCTTTCTTATCTAACTTTTCATGTAATATTAATGTCTCCATTATTTGAAATCCAATAGTAAATACAGGATTAAGAGAGCTCATAGGTTCTTGGAATATCATTGCGATATCTTTTCCTCTTATTGCACACATTTCATCATCTGAAAGCTCTAAAAGATTTCTTCCATCAAATAATATTTCTCCACCATCTATGTATCCATTATCTGCTATAAGTCTCATAACACTCATCGATGTAATTGATTTTCCACAACCAGATTCACCAACTATACAAACAGTTTCTCCCTTTCTAACACTAAAAGAAACATCATTTACAGCTTTAACAGTTCCTGCTTCTATTTTGAAATAAGTTTTCAAATTCTTTACTTCTAATAATTTTTCGCTCATAATTACTACTCCTATCTATTCTTCTTAGGATCTAATGCGTCTCTAAGAGCATCACCAAATAAGTTAACACCAAGTGTAATTAATAATATACAAACTCCAGGTGGTACCCAAAGCCAAGGTCTCTTTTCGATATTTGCCTGTGAATTTGCTGCATTTATCATGTTACCCCATGATGGAATAGGTTCTGTTACACCAACACCTAAATAACTTAATGCTGATTCAGTAATTATGAAAGATCCAATTCCAAGTGTTGCATTAACTATTAATATTGGAATTACATTAGGAATAAGATGTCTTAAAATTTTTCTAGTATCTTTTAATCCTAATGCTTCTGTAGCTTGCATGAATTCTTGTTCTCTAAGGCTTAATATTTCACCTCTTACAAGTCTTGCTATACTACCCCAGCTAAGAACACCCATTATGAATATTAAATAGATAACTCTTACTTTTGCTGGAACTTGTAATTCTGAAAGTATACTACCTAATATTATGATTACAGGCAAGAAAGGTAATGACATCCAAACATCAGCTAATGACATTAATGCTGTATCAACTTTTCCACCATAATATCCTGCTATAGCACCAATTAATGTTCCTATTATGATTTCTACAGCAACTGATACAACACCAACTAATATAGATATTCTTCCTCCATACATTAATCTAGTAAGAATATCTCTTCCTAACTTATCAGTACCAAGAATATGTCCATTTACCATGAAACCAACTTGCAGGTCATTAGTTTGAGTATTGTAATCATATTTCATAAAAAAAGGTCCAATAAAACATAACGCAACTATAGCAACTATTAAAATTAGCCCAAACATAGCCAGTTTATTTTTCTTTAATCTATTAAATACCACCTTACTAGGAGATACTATTTCATTATTTCTTTCGTCTTTCTTCTTCATAACGCCCCTCCTATTTTAACTTAATTCGTGGATCTACAACTGCATATAATATGTCCGAAAGTAAATTTCCTAGTATAGTTAGAAGACCCATAAACATATTGAATCCCATAAGAAGAGTGTAATCTCTATTTGCAATAGCATCATATGCTACCTTTCCAATTCCAGGCCATACAAAAACAGTTTCTGTTATAATAGCTCCTGCAAAAAGACTTGGTATACTTAAACCTATATATGTTACTATAGGAATTAATCCATTTCTTAATACGTGTCTATAAATAACAACCTTTTCCTTTAAACCTTTAGCTCTAGCAGTTCTTACATAATCTTGTTTTACAACTTCAAGCATAGAAGTTCTTACATATCTAATAAAGCTTCCTACTTGTAAAACAGTTAATGTTATTACAGGCAAAACCATATGCTTCATAATATCTACTGCATTAGATAAACCTGCACTTTCTGAACCTGTTGTAGTCATTCCTCCTATAGGAAGAATTTTTAAATCAATTGAAAAAACCTTCATAAGTACCATTGCCAAGAAGAAACTTGGAGCTGACATGGTAAAAAACGCTATAAAAGTCCATGCTTTATCAAAGCCTGAGTATTGTTTTACCGCGGAGGTTATTCCCACCGGTATTGCAATTAGTAATGTAATAATAAATGCTGTCATTGCTAGTAAAAATGAATTCCATACATATGTATTTATAACAGTAGATACAGGTTGGCTAAACTTTAAAGAATCACCAAAATCACCTTTTACAGCATGACTCATCCATGATACATATCTTCCTGTTAGTGGTTTATCCAAACCATAAATTTCTTTTAAGTTTTCAATTTTTTCAGCGCTCATGTTTGGATTACTTTTTGCATCAACAAAGTCCCCAGGGATCATACCGATTATAAAGAATAAAATTATCGATAGAACAAGCATAAGCGGTATTGCTTTAAGTATTCTTTTAATAACGTAGCTTATCATATAATCTTCTCCATTCTAAAAATAATATCTATCAGTTAAAAAGGCATCTTTAATAAAAGATGCCTTTAATAACTCCTCTTAAACTTTACTCGGCACTATTCTGATAATTCTGTTTCGTATAGATAGTAACCATAGAATTGATAAGGTGAAACCTTAAAGTTCTTAACTCTTCCATTAAATGCATATAAATCACTTCTTTGATATAATGGAATTTCTGGTAGGTTTTCATTCATTTCAGCATATAAGTCTTTATATAAATCTTTTAACTTATCAGAATCTGTTTCTGCTGTTATAGTATCAAATAATCCATCAACCTTTGCATTGCTGTATCCTAACCAGTTTTGTGGTGCACCAGTTCTATATGTTAATGATGCATCTGGGTTTGCAAGTAATCCATGTGCCATGAAATATAAATCCCATCCATCTGCCTTCTTAATCTTTTGTCTCATTGAAGGGAATTGCATAACTTCACTTGAGAAATCTACACCAATTTCTTTCCAGTCATTTGTTGCTACTGGAACTAAAGCATCAACAACTGGGTTATTTGTAGTTCCTACTAAGTGAACTTGTAGTTTCTTACCATCTTTTTCTCTAATGCCATCTGCTCCTTCTTTCCATCCAGCATCATCAAGAATCTTTTTAGCTTTTTCTAAATCATAGTCATAACTATTTGGTACATCTGTATATACCCATGAAGATTTAGATTGGAAACTTGTCATAACTGACGCATATTTATCATAAACAGTTTGTACTATCTTTGGTCTATTTAAACCTGTCATTAATGCTTGAATAACAGCATTATCTTTTAATACTGAAGAATCTGTGTGATTTACACCAATATATCCATAACCATTAGTTGGGAACATATCATATCCTAAGAATCCAGCAGCCTCAAGTTGATCTACATTATCTACATTTACAGTAGGTTGATCTAAGTCAACTTCTCCTGACTTTAACATAGATATCTTAGTATCATCTGTATTTACTCTCCAGATTACGTTCTTAATCTTTGGAGCTCCTAAATAAGATTTATCATTAGCTTCAATCTTAACTTCTTGTCCTTCAGTGTAACTTACGAATTTATAAGCCCCTGATGTTGGACCTGGATTTGTATATGTTTCTGGCATTCTGTCTGTATTGTTATGTTTGTAATAGTCTTTATAGAAATGTTCAGCAACTGGTTCAATTGTTCCTAAATCATATATTGCTCCTGAACTTGGATTTTCTAATGTAAATTTAATTGTTTGATCATCAACAACTTCAATTCCTGATATATCTTCAGCAGTTCCGTCATAGTATGCTTTTGTTCCAGCAACTACTGTACTTCCTGTTATGAAGTCATTTTCCCCTGAATATGTTTTATCGCACATAATCTTATAAGAGAATGCTATATCCTTAGCTGTTAAAGGTTGCCCATCAGACCACTTTAATCCATCTCTTAACTTAAATGTGTAAGTTAAATTGTCTTCAGAAATTTCATAGCTTTCTGCTAGACGATATTCTGTCATTTCACCTTTTTCATCTGGTGCCATTAATGGTTCAAATAAAGCATGGAATACTTCCCAGTCATATGAACTTGAACTATATCCTAATGGATTAAAACATCCATCAAAGGCAATACTACCGATTACTAAAGTATCAGTTCCCCTACTTGAAGCTGCCTTTGGGCTTTTACTCATATCTGATGCTTCATATTTTGTTGTTGTACTTGATTCTGTGTCATTTGATGCAGTAGTTGAAGATTCTGAAGCGCTATTTCCACATCCTACAGCCATTGAAGCTGTAAGTGCTAGTGCTACTACTGCTGATAACTTTCTTAGTTTCATTATTATCCCCCTTGTATAATCTAGTTGTAACATTTGATAGAAAACTATTTACTATTCTAACGAACATTACATGTCTAAATTGATATTAATTTTCTTAT
>NZ_FPBY01000201.1 GCF_900116755.1 Clostridium sp. DSM 8431 | reverse complement strand
TTTTTAGAAAATACTTCTCAAAATAGTGCCGCTTAATTGATTTACATTTTTTGTAACCATTCGTGTTTTACAAATGGTTTGTTTGCTATACCCTTTTTTAAAAAATATTATTTTTTAAAATTTACTTGACTATTATTAGCTGGTCTCTTAATTTCATTACTTATGATCCTATGATTAAAGATGTAAATTTTATATTTATAATTTTATCTAAACATTTTATTAAAAACTTTCCCTATTTTATTAGCCATTAATTCAAGTTGCTCATAACTTGCAATAAAAGCTGGATATAACATAATTCCTGAATTCTGTTTTGGATTAAAAAAAGGATGTATTATAATTCCTCTTCTATAACAATTGTCCAAGAAACTTTCAAGCACTTCCTCTCGAAGATAACTATCTGTTCTAGTATCTTTCATTTCTATTGCTAGCATCATTCCTTTTCGTCTAAATAAAATACTAATATTTTTGCTACTCATTAAACTCTTTAATTTTTCTTCTAGATATGAGCCTTTGCTTTCTATTTCATCAAAAAATTCATCCTTCATAAAATCTAAAACTCCCAAGGCTGCTGCACATGCAATTGGATTTCCATTTTGACTTGAAAAATGTTCAATAAAACTATTTTTCATATTGAAAATTTCTATAACTTTTCCACCTAAAAGAACTCCTCCCATAGGTAAAAATCCATTATTTATAGCTTTTGAAATACACATTATATCTGGTATAACTTGTGAATGTTGATATGCGAACATTTTTCCTGTCCTTCCAAAGCCAGTTGCAACTTCATCAAATACAAGTACTATATTGTATTCATCACACTTTTCTTTAACAAATCTCAACACATCATTCTTTACTTCGATTACACCACCAGATCCCATAACTGGCTCCACGATAATTCCAGCTAATGTATTATGATGTTCATTAAAAAACTTTTCTACTTCTTTTTTCCAGCTTTCTTCATCTGAATCATTACACACATTAATCCAATTTATATCAGGTATTAATGGCTGATAATCCTTAGCGAATTGTTTATCAATTCCACTTATACTCATTGCTCCAAGTGTAGTTCCATGATAAGAATAGTTAAATGCACCTATTACAGCTCTATCATTACCTATAAGTTTTTGATACTTATGGCAAAACTTCATGGCTAATTCAGTAGCTTCAGAACCACTGCAAGTATAAACCATCTTAGAGAAATCTCCATTAAGCTTTTCTAGAAGTCTATTAGCATATTCCACAGTAACATTTGCAGGTGCTACATATAAATTAGAAAAAGTTAATGTCTTGGCTTGTTCGCAAATTTTATCTACAATATGTTTATTATCAAAACCAAAGGGCACATTCCATATTCCACTTATACAGTCTAAGTAAATCTTTCCATTTTCATCAGTTAGTACTATATTTTCACCTTTTATAAATAGTTCCCTTGAAAACTTATCTTTAAAAGCATACATAGGCATAACCATTTTATTTATATCAAACATATATTTTTTCCTTTCTATATTTGAACCTGACGATATAAAAGATTGTTCTTATAAAATAATTCAAATACCTGTTTACATAATTGTGTAGAAACATCCATAGATAAATTAGCCTCATCAGCTATAACCTTTATAATTTCATTAGGCTCCATTCTCTTTAATAATGCTTCTGCTATAAGCGCTATTTCCTTACTTATCTTATAAATCCTATTTGTATTTGGAGACCATACTGCATAGAATGAGTCTGTTAAAATTACAAATACGTATTTAGCAAAGAATGGTGCTTCATGTCCATCTTCATAATTATTCAAAAGATTTTGAATATGCTCATTTGAAACCTTTATTTTTTCTACAGGAATATTCGAAATTTCTCTATTAGTAAATTTCGAATTACAAATAACCATAGATTCTAATATAAAGTCTGTTATATAAGGTTTATTTATCATTAAATAACAATACTGTTCCTTCATAAAATCAGGCATACAAGCACATTTAGCACATCCTATTGCTGCTGAGCATTTAGAACAAGAGTTTTTTCTTAACTTTGTTTCATGCTCCACATAAGCTGACTGTGTAATATCAAATATTGAATCTTCAATAGTTCCTAAAGGTTTTTCCTTTTCATAGCAAGAATATACATTTCCATCACTATCAATTTCTATACGAGGAACTTTAGTTAAAGAACAATAATTTCTACTTAAAAAACGGCAAGCATTTTTCATTCTTGCATATAAAAGTGATGAATGTGAAATGCTCTTACTTTCATAGTATCGATCTACCTCTTCTATAAACCTAGCAAAATCTTTTTCTGTATTTATAGTTAATGTAACTAAATCAGTATTTTGATTACTATCCAAATTCCTATCTTTACAGTAAGAATCTTTAAACTCACAATATGATATCTCATTAAATTTAAGTCTAATGTTATTAACTATCCCATTAACATCTAACACATCATTATTAATAGTTATTAAATTTTTAGGAAAGCTTTGATTTTCTATAGATTTTTCTCTAATGTTCTCTATCCAATTTTCCTTTTTATATATCTTTTTTAAACTTTCTACATGATATAAATTTAAATTGCTTTCTTCTTTATCTCCAGTTACAAAGATAGAGCTATTTACACTGCACGCTTCATCAAGAAAATTTAATACATCCTCATTAATATCTTCACTATTAATTTTTACATGCTTAACAAATCCATTTAAAGGAACATTAATATATTCACCTGTTTGACTAAAAGCAAATCCTGTAGAGAAGGTTTGGAACTCCTTATCTAATTTTTGATTTATTTTCTTATTTTCTACTTTAGTTATATCCAATTCTTCCCAATATTTGTCTTTTCCATTGATAACTTTTGAACCTAAATTATTAGCTTGTACATATTTAATAAACTCTTCATTGTCACTTATTTGGTATATTAGCTCATTTTTAATAAATATAGCAGCAATTCTATTTTTATATTTTTCCAATGTTTCAATATCTTTGTTTTCAGCACAGTCCTTATTAAAAACTACTGATACTAGAAGATTTTCTGGTATATCTTCTTTAATCGATTCTATAAACTCCATACTAATCTTTGCTTCAAATATTATGTTTTGTTGATTTTCTTTTATTGCATTATATATACTTTCTCTATATTCATGATTGTCTAATGTCATTCCACTTAACTCAACATGTACTTTATCACCTTTAGATGATTTTCCAACAATGTCAATATCCTTTAATATAGAATTTAAATTTCTTGAAATATATTTACCTTTTTCTTTTCTTCCTATTAGAACTTCAACTTTTTCATTAAAACGTCCTAATTCTTTCTCACTATTAAATTGACTATATTCTTCTAAGAATAGTTTTTCACCTTCATAATCTATATCAAAAACTTCACAAATATTCTTTTCAAAATCATCAGATATAAACACATAATCTTCTTTAATATATTTTTTATATCTTTCATCCAGCTCTTCAACGGAATACAATACCACCTGACAGTCAGGTTCTTCTGACTCAATTTGTTTTGCTAAAGATAAATTTAATAATAAATTTTCATTATCTGTGATTAAAATAACTACCTCATCAGTAAAAGCAAGTATATCTTCACATATATCAACTACAGATGTTATATCTTTTTCCGAATACACATATGTATTTATACCTTTAGATCTTATATATTTTTCTAATATACAACTTTCAGCATTATATCTTGTTGTCCACAATCCATTAATATCTCTATTAAAATTAACTAAACATCCTGTTCTCAAACTTTTCACCTTCTAATAATTATTTTTTCAACACACAATAGTACATGTAAGATTTATCATCTTCATAGTAATCTTCAAACTTAACTTCAGAAAATCTTGTATGTGAAACAGCATCTTCTATCATTCTTCTATCAATCATATTTAAATACGTATATGATATATAGTGTTTTACTTCATCGTCAAAAACATTTAAATAAAAGTTAACTCTAGTTTTCATAGAAGTGAAATCATGTTGCTCTGCAAAAAATAATACATTCTTCTTATTATCTTTTTCATAAGATAGGTTATATAGATTTTCAATTACAGGCTGAGAATCTCTTTTCTTTATTTCATTATTATCAAAGATGAAATATCCTCCATCCTCTACATAGTCATATATATAATCTATAAACTCGGCTAAGTCCTTATCTATCAATCTTATTGTTGTTGCTGGAAATATAACTAAATTAAACTTTTCATTTACCAATTTAAAGTTTGTTATATCATCTTGTAATAAAGTTATATATCTTTTACATCTTCTATACTTATTCAATACTTTCTCTGAAAGTATATCTAGCATATCTTTACAAATATCAACCCCAGTAATTTTCACCTTATGCATAGCAAAAGGAATAGTTACTCTACCGCTTCCACAAGCTAATTCAAGAACTTTCTTTCCCCTACTTAAAGCTAAATAACTTCTAAAAAAATCAACTTCTTCCTGAACAAGTTTATTTTCCTCAACTTCATCAAAATTTTCATCTAAGTCTTGTGAATGACACATACAATCATATACTTCTGAAAATTTTGATTGATAAAACTTCACTAGTTCAACTTCTTTATTATTCACAGTATATAAATCTTTAAAAACCCCAAAAAAATATTTACTTAAATCCTTATCTTTTATATAATTGATTAATCTATTATAGTTCTTCTTTGAATTAACATTTTCGTAAAAACTAGTACATTCGAAGCTAGAAATTATTTGATTGGAATTTACAACATCAATGAATATATCTATTAAATCTCTTTTACCATCCAAATAGATTTTTCTAATATTTTTAAAAATAGATTTTTTTAACATTACCATGCCTGTCCCAGCATAATTGTTAAAAGGATTTTTAGGCTTTTCACAGAATTCAATAGGTTTTCCTTCTAAAGAATACTTTATAGAATAGGTTTCCTTAACTTGCTGTTGTGAAGATTTACAAATACCAAAAACACAATCGCTTTCTTCAAATATTTTAAGCCCTTCATCATATTTAGGCTCAAAATAATACTCATCTCCTAATTGCATTATCACATCATCATCAATTGTATCTAATGCAGCATTTAAAGCTCCTAAAATTCCATCTCTCTTTTCTTGTTTAACATAATTAATAGTAATTCCTCTGAAGTCTTTACCTATCTTTTCTCTAATAAATTCCTCAGCATATCCTACAACAATTGTAATTGCAGTTACTGGCATTGAATCAACTATATTTTCCAAAGCATTTTCTATTAGAGAACATCCATTAACCTCAATTAAACATTTATTTTTTTCTAAAATTTCAGATTTTATTCTCTTACCTTCGCCTGCCGCCAAAATTAATACTTGCACCAACTTCCACCTCTTATATAAAAAGTTAAAACATCCCAATATATATTTTCTTGATTTTATCATATCTTAAATTTTTTGTAAAATGTCTAACACATACTAAAAACGTGCAAATCACAAGTATAAAAAACATAAAGTAATCCCCAATGTCATTAAGTTAGCATTGTTAGATACTTGTTCCAAAGAAAAGAGATTGAAGATTTTACTCTTTAATCTCTTTATTCATATTTGAAGGCACAACAAATAGACAGATTTTCATCTGCCTGAAAAATTATTTTCAATTCTTGAAATTTATGCTACTCTGTATAGGAAGCCATGAAAAGTTTGTACTTTCAATTTACGTTCTCGATGCCTATCGGTAGTTGTCAAGAAGTTTGTCGCAAAGACTTATTAAAATCACATTGTTTTTT
>NZ_FPBY01000083.1 GCF_900116755.1 Clostridium sp. DSM 8431 | reverse complement strand
AAAGTTAATTTGCAAGGCAAAAAAGCTAAAGTTGCTTTAGTTGCTATAATGCACAAATTAATAAATTATATCTTTGCAGTACTTCGAAACCAAACTCCATTTGAGTTACGAAATCCTAAAATACATAAACAAATGTTTTTAGAAAATACTTCTCAAAATAGTGCCGCTTAATTGATTTACATTTTTTGTAACCATTCGTGTTTTACAAATGGTTTGTTTGCTATACCCTTTTTTAAAAAATATTATTTTTTAAAATTTACTTGACTATTATTAGCTGGTCTTTTATTTTCAAAAAAAGAGAATACAAGAACATATCCTCTTCATCTATTTTTTATAACATTTTATTTAATATAAAGTTAGCTTTTGCAAGTTTAATTGTTCTAACAATAGGTCCATATACTACTGACATCTCAAGCTTGCTATCTTTAACAAAATTATCTACTACAAGATTATTAAAACTATCAATATTCAGTAATTTAATTTTGCCTATATCCTTTAATTTTTCCAATGCATACTTCTCTGCATCTCTCTTTTCTAAGAATATCTGAATCTTCTTAGAATCATCTTCACTTTTAAAATCCATAATAGAATAAATAGGCTTATCAGTATACTTTAACATATTTACTATATTTACAAGAGTAAAATCTATAGGAGCCACTAAATCCTCTTCTCCAACATATGAATATAAAGAATTAACAAAGTTCCTAACATTTACATCAATCCAATTTGCCCCATCATCAATAACTATATCAAAAAGTCCTTTAAACATTGCATTATATGCAGTTTTAATCATTCCTTTAGTTGTAACTTTAAAGATTAAAGGCTGATTTTCATTTTCTGGTGTAGCTATAGTTAACCCATAGTTTACTGCACACTTTTCAGCAAGTTCCTTCTTAGAAAAAATTCTAAAGTATGGTCTTCCAAGGCTATTTCCACTTGTTAATATATTTCCTGATTTATTTTTAAACTGATCAAGAGTTGTTTTTTTATCTAAAAGTGTATATATGTACTCTTGTTTTATTAGAGTATGTAGTATTTCTGTTTGTTTAGCTAATATAGCTTTTTTATCATTTTTATCTAACTTAGAAAATTCACTTATAAGTTCTTGAACTGATTTATTTTCCACTAGTACTTACCCCACAATCCTTTTCTTTTAATTATACATCAAAAATAATTATCTTGTATATAAGTATAGAAGTTTAACAGTCTGCTCTAAAGCATTATAATGAGTTCTTTCCATTCCATGAGAAGCTGATACTCCTGGTCCTATTAATGCTCCTCTAATATTGTTTCCACCTCTTAAAGCAGCTCCAACATCTGAACCATAACGAGGATATATATCTACTACATAATCTAAATTATTATCCTTTGCTAGATTAACTAATTCAGTAACCATGTTATAGTCATAAGGTCCACCTGAATCCTTAGCACATATGCTTACATCATATTCTGTACATGCAAGATCAGAGCCTATGCATCCCATATCTACTGCTAAAAGTTCTGTAATGTCCTCTGGAAGATATGATGCTCCATGACCTACTTCTTCATATGCAGAAATTAATATTTTCAAAGTATTTTTAGGCTTTATACCTTCTCTATTAAATAACTCAAGTAAAGCCATTAAACAAGCTACACTACCCTTATCGTCAATAAATCTTGATTTTAAGAAGCCACTTTCTGTAACAGTTGTCTTTGGAGCAATAAATATAAAATCACCATTATTTATTCCTAGAGCTTCTACATCACTTTTACTCTTTACAACTTCATCTATTCTAATTTCCATATTTGCTTCATCACGCTTCTTGCTTGCAGCATCTTCATAAACATGAACTGATGGACTTGTACTTAAAAATGTACCTGTATATATTTTTCCATCTCTTGTTCTTATCTTGCAATATTCTGCATCTAGAGTTGGTACTATAGGTCCTCCTACTATACTAAACTTTAATGTCCCTTCAGGAGTTATTGATCTTACCATAGCTCCTAAAGTATCAACATGAGCTGCAAGTCCAATAACCTTATCATTGTTTTCTCCAGGCACTGTAATAATTCCGCAACCTTTATTAGTTCTTTCTAAAGTATATCCAAACTCTCCTGCTTTCTTTTCTATTAAATCCATAATTTCAAAACAGAAACCAGTAGGACTATCAAATTCTAATATTTCTTTTGCTGTATTTAATAAATAATCTTTATTTACTGTAATATTCATAAAAATATGCCTCCTTGCCTAAAAAAGCTGCCATTAATTTAATAAGGCAGCCTACTTTGTCTTTATCTATTAACTTCTTTTATTATATAGCACTTTTTACTATTTTTCCATAAAAATTAAAATTCTTAAATACTAGAACCTAACTTATAGGCTTCATCAAGGGCCTTATTTCCCTTAATATCACCTTTATTCTTTACTCCCCTTACTAAAACTTTGCCAGAGTCTTCTAGCTTAAAGAAATCTAAGACTAATTTATATTGAACTTCAATAGAATCGAAAACTCCTGGAATTACTGCAGCTGCTACTAAAAGTAAAGCAAGTTTTTGGAGCTTAAAAGTATTTCTTAGAGGTGTATGAAGCCTATCAACTATGGCTTTTAACTTTGCACTTATGCCATAAAAGTAAACTGGAGAAGCTATAACAATCATATCTGCCTTAGATAACTTTTCATAAATAATATCCATATCATCCTTTTGAAAACATCTATTTCCCTCTCTTTCAAAACAAGAATTACAGCCAATGCAAGGATTAACCTTATAATCTGCAACTGATATAACTTCTACTTCATTATTTTTATTTGCTCCCTTTACAAAGGATTTTACTAATAAATCTGTATTTCCTTCTTTTCTCATACTACCTGATAAAACTACTATGTTCATAAAACTCCCCCTATCATCTAATCTCCCAAAAGGTATACACTTTTTAAAAGAAAAAATATTCATATATTACATTGTAAGTTTAAATTATACAAAGCATAATTATCTAATAGTTTATAAAGTTAAAAGGAGGTATATCTATACTCAGATACACCTCCTTTTAAGACCCTCTATTCTAATTCAAATGATTGACAATCTGTACATTCACATTCTTCAGGATTCATTTCATGAGTTCCAACCATAATTTGATTTAATGAACAATAATCCTTTTTATTATTATATTTACATTGTTGTACAGAACATTTAATACTATCATTCTGCTTCATTTTAATTTCCTCCTTATTTCTGTTTACAAAATTATTATTTGATTATCAATAAAAAATATTCACAAATTAAAAGATGCTTTTTTAAGAAATATTATTTCATAAAAAGCATCTAATATATAATTTAATATTTATAATTCTACTTTACACTTTTAACTTCATATTCTTCAAATCTATACTTTTGACCAGTTGGATTTACTTTATTTTCTGGAACCTTTTCAAAAAACATTTCATATGGCCTTACAAATAAACCACAATCACCATATAAAGCTCTATATAAAACCATTTTTTCTCTAGTTTCTGAATGAATAACAAAGTCTTCAAGAAGGTATAGATCTCCTTTAAAATGTCTAAATATCTTTCCCTTTGATTCTTCTATATTTCTCATAAGTATATCCTGCCTTTCTAAAACTCATCAAAGTTAATAATACACTTAACTCCATTTAAAAAGCAACCTATTTAAATAGATTGCTTTTCAGGTAGTGTGTGTTATGGGTATTTGAGTTTTTTATCTGCTCAGTAACAGAAATTCTTATTTTAAACTTCTTCTACTTATATGAGATAGTATAAATATAAGAGATTTTTGCAGTTCGTACTGCACCTTTTTTATAGTATAATATTTATCCGCTCACCAATATATTAGCATATATAAGTTGACTTAAATGTGAATTCAACTTTTTCCAATAAATTATTTAAATATTTTCTTATATATCTGTATATTTTCTTCTAATTCACTTAATTTCATTTCTCTTACATATTTCTTCTTAGTTAATTCTTTATTCGCCTCTTCTATATAAGTAATTATTTTAGGGTTTTTTTATAACATAAAAAGATGACTTATCCTCACTTACAGCAGTATATTTTTTTAGAATAGTAAAATTGTCTCCACTATACACTGGCAAAGCATATTTCATGGTTTCCGCATCAAACTTTTCACTATCTACGGTATACAATTTTATTCCTTCATTTTCTTTCATACTATCTATAAGATAATCAAGACTTTTAAAAATATTTTTCACTTCATCATGCCCTGATTCTATTAGTGAAGAATAAATATAATTGTCAAGCATTCTATTAACTATAAATATATTTATATTACTAAACTTCATATTTTTATCAACTATAGTCTTTAAATATGATATCCTATTCTTTTCTAAAACAGAATTAACTTCATTCTTTATTAATAACTCTGGTCTAAGATAATCAAATTCAACATTAAACAGAAAATTAAATCTATCACTATTATAAAAATTCATAATATATTTTTTATCTGATATATCTTCATCACTTATTGTTTCAATTAGATTATCTGCCAAATTAAACTTGTTATTTATATTGCTATACATTTTTTCTAAAACTTCTTTATCGTTTATAAAAACTCCAAAATCAATTTCTTCATCCTTATTTAAAGAAAATAATATAGCAAATTCATTTTTCACCATAAATATATTAGATTTGCCAAATTCTTTATTATCATAAACATGAAAATCACATTTTTTTAATCTACTTAATAAATAATGTATACTTGATACTCTTTCAAAGTTATTTTTCTCTTGCATAGACATATCGCAGCCAATTCTTATATTTACCCTAGGAAAATCATAGGATAAAAACTCCTTATCTTGATAAGCTATATTCATCTGTAAAATATCCAATGTAGTATAAATGTCAAATTCCCTCGCACCATTTTCAATAAGTTTTTTTAATCTATCCTTTACACAAGATACAATTTCATTTCTCCCAAAGACAATTTTGTTATCATCCTTTTTTAACACACTTTCATTTCTTTTAGATCTATCATAAGAATCCTCTAATAAATTTTTTATACTCTCGCTTAATTCCTTAATCTCTTTAATATTTGTTTCATACCTAGCATTAAATTTTTCAAGCTTTCCACCATTTATAATCTCTCTTGCAAAAATTCTTGATGCATCTTCAATTATTTTAACTATGTTTCTCCCAGAGGGAAGTTTTTTATCTGTACACCACTTGCTTATATATGACACATCATATCCAAGATAATTAGCAAGTATAACTGACTTCAAGCCTGATATAGACTTTAATTCTTTTAGCGTATCTCCAAAAACATTTATCATTTGCATATTCTATTTCCACCCTTATACCTTATAAATTAATATATATTAATTTCGTAGCCTTAGGCAGAAAACTTTATATAATACTATCCTAGAAACCTTTTAGCTTCTCTTCTACTCACAGAAGATAGATAGTGATTTTCTAAAAATTCCTTCACCCATTTCTCATCACTCTTTGAATATTCTTTAAGGGCTACTCCAATGGCCTTATCTATAATGAACTCTTTAGTATATATATTATGTAAAATAGCTCTGCTTAAAAGTTCTTTATCTGTACTTAGCTTTAGCTTATTTTGACAACATAGAGCTACTCTTTTATGCCATATATCTTGATCATCTATCCACACTAGTACCCTGCTTTTAACTCTACTATATTTCAAACACATATATCCTACTATTTCTGCAATTAAATCATTTACATCCCACCAGGGTCTTACTACTATTAACTTTTCAAGTATATATATATCTTCTGGTTTTAATAATTCTTTCATATAAAAAATATAATCTAAAGCAAGATATTGAAATTCTCTTTCTTCTTTTTCATAACACTGGTATACAAATTTCCAATCAATGTTCTCTTTGAGAATTATAGTCTTAAAGAATTTCTTATTGATTCTTTCTCGCTTTTTTTTATTTACTCCCAGAAATTTAAAATTTCTTTTCATATATAGCGACATCTTTACAGCCGCCTCTTCATCTCTCACTTTATTATATTCAGCAATTACACCGTTTATATCCAAATATCATCACCTCTATTTTACTTTCAAATTTTTATATATTTTTTGTATATTATAGAAATTATTACCTAGTATATTATAACATCTATCTCTTTAAAAGTATATTTTTATCTTTTATTTCATTTGCATATCTAGTTATTTATGTTACAATTTCCATTATAGATGGAGGTGTTTATATGAATTACTTTTATGGTTTTGACTTTTTATCAATATGTTTGATGTTTTTAGGTACTATACTTAATCTAAACAGGTATACAAGACCAATAAATCTTATATTAATGGCTATAATTTTATTCCGTGCCTTTTCAAAAAACACTAATAAACGTTACTCAGAAAATTATAAATTTGTAGCTTTTATTAATAACAAACTATTAAAAAAGAGTCGTAGACAAATTTCTTATAATCTTCCTGCCATAAACTTCAGAGGTTTATCATGGTTTTTTGATAAGACAAAATATTCATTTAATCAATTCAAAAATTATAAGATTGTACAATGTCCAAACTGTAGTCAAAAACTTCGTCTTCCAAGGGGGCAAAAGAATATAATTGTAACTTGCAAGAGATGTAAAACAGAATTTAAAATGAAAAGAACTTAAGTGACGGTCCAAATTTTATATTTGGCTACCGGAACTTACTCAGGGAGCGCAGCGAGTCGAGTTTCCTTTTTCCCAGTCCAAATTTTATATTTGGTTACCAGAACTTACTCAGCGAACATATATTAATTGTATTAAAAAAGGTGCATTTGAATGATTCCAAAATTATTCAAATGCACCTTTTTTATTTATAATTTATTAATTATTTATTACGTCCACAGCACTTTTTGTACTTTTTTCCACTACCACATGGACATGGATCGTTTCTTCCTACTTTCTTTTCAGTACGGATAATTGTCTTGCTTCTTTCTTCTAATTCTAAAGCAGTAGTTCCTTTAAGAGTCCATAAAGGTGTTGAATTATATACATCTGCTACAGCTGTAATTAATTCTTCAGAAGACTTAGCTCCTTGCATAAATACTGCCCCTCTTTTTTCAAGAAGTTCTACAATAGACATAGTTCCTATTTCATTTTTCATGTTAAATATAAGTTCTGTAATTAATGAATCTACATCTTCTTCTTTAACTTGATTTTCTATTAATGATTTTCTTAAGACTTTAATTTCTTCAGTCCAGCATGACTTAAAGTCTTCACCTAATTTTATTAAATATTCAAAGTTGTTGTAATCATACTTAACATTAGGTCTTGCAGATATTTGTGAATAAATATCTACTGGTGATAATACATATGGATGTATTAAAGCATTAGCATCTTTAAATGCTTCATAACTTCTAAATATATAATTTAAGTAGAAATCTAAATCTTCCTTATTTATAAATTCACAGTTTCCTTCTGTTAAAAGTTTATATACTTCGCTTCCATCTAACATTCCATAGTGTATCATAAGACCATCTATGTATGCTGCTCCCTTAGAACGTTCCTTTAAGTTTTCCATATACTCATTATTTGTATATAATTTCTTTAAAGGTTCTTTAACTTCTTTAGCAACTGCTAAATAAAGATCTTTATTTATATTTAACTTAAATAAAAGACCCATTGAATTTAATCCACCAATTAAATGTAAATCTTCTATATTAAATACATATTCATTTAAATCTTTTTCTGCTAACTTTTCAAGTAATACTACTTCCTTATATGTTAATTCTCCAAGTAAGTCTGAATAAATTTCCTTTATATTATCTGCAATTAAGTTAACTAAGGCATCTTTACCTAGTTTTGAATATCCTTTAAGTTCTATTCTCTTAGCAACATCTGTTAATACTTGTTTAGTTTCATTTCCTAATAAAGAGTTAAGGCTTGTATCTTTTAATTTTCCTTTTACTTTTGAAAATGTATTTATATATTGCTCATTAAAATAATTTTTAATTTGTTCATCATAATCATATTTCTTTTCCTGCATTAATACTCTCCTCTATTTTTCATAATTTATATGCAAAGATAAAGGCACTAATATCTTAGCACCTAATTTCCTTAATAAATTAACATACTCTATAATAGTATCAATTTTCTTGAAAAAAAGTCAATGGGTTAAAATGGTTTTTAATATTATTTTTATATTATATTATGTTTTTTTAAAAATCCAATTTTTTTGTTAGACAATTCCATATTTATATGGTATTATGTAAATGTTTTATTATCTTGAAAACACTTTGATATTTAATAAAATTAATATTTAGTTATAAAAAATACACTTTACTTATGAATTGTTATGTAATTTCGTAAAAAAACATAATAAAAAATAAAGATTACATAATATAGTCTAATATGTTAAACTAAATATATAATAAATGATTTATTCTATTTAAAAGGGGGAGCAAGGATTATTAATAATTCTAATATTATATGGACGAAAAGCGTTTTGCAATTTTAATTGATGCTGATAATATATCTGCAAAATATATAAAATATATTTTAGATGAGATATCTAATTATGGTATAGCAACTTATAAAAGAATATATGCAGACTGGACTAGACCAACTACTTCTTCTTGGAAAGACGTATTATTAGAAAATTCTATAACTCCAATGCAACAATATAATTATACTGTTGGTAAGAATTCAAGTGATTCTGCCCTAATTATTGATGCAATGGATATTTTATATTCAAATAATGTTGATGGTTTTTGTATTGTCTCAAGTGACAGCGATTTCACTAGGCTTGCAACAAGACTTAGAGAATCTGGAATGATTGTTATTGGAATGGGAGAAGAAAAAACTCCAAAGCCTTTTGTATCTGCATGTAACCAATTTAAATATTTAGATATACTAGCTAAAAGTGAAAATTCTGCTTCACATAACGATATAAATATATCTGAAGCTGCAATTTCTATGGATTATAATGAAAAAAATGAACTTTTAGAAATAGTAAACCCTATAAATAACAGTTCAAAAAGTATGACTAGTATAAAAACTATAAAAAATACAATTTTAAAAATGATTAATGATATTTCTATTAACGACTCTGGTGTATATATGGGAGAACTAGGAAGTAAGCTTACTAATAGATATCCAGATTTTGATGTAAGAAACTATGGTTATAGTAAGTTATCTAAATTCTTAGGTGATATTGATGAGCTTACTGTTGAAGCACAAAAGGTCTATTTAAAATCTGATAAAAAAGATAGTCCTATTGTACATCATAAAAAAATAAAAATTGATGATAATTTAAAGCAAGATATAATTGATATAATTAGTGATTATAATGATAAAAATGGAGTTGATATAGGATATGTTAATCAAAGACTCCTACTTAATCATCCAGGATACACTTTAAAATACGGTTTTAGTAAAATCCCTAAATTCTTTAGAGCCTTAGATTTTATAGAGCTAACTCATAATTCAAACAATAGTACCATACTTTCATTAAAAGAAGTTCAAAAAATCAAAGATATTACTTCTGAAGATCTTTATGATGATGAAATAATATGCACCATAAAAGATTTACTAAAAGAAGCTGGAAGTATGGGAATTCATGTTGGATCACTAGGTGAAAAGCTATTAAAATTATATCCAGATTTCAAAACTAAAAACTATGGTTTCAAAAAACTCACTACATTTTTAAAGGCTTTAAACTTTGTAGAATTAAAGTCTAAAAGTAAAACTATTGTATATGCTTATTTAAAAAAAGCGACTTAATGCCGCTTTTTTTAATTAAAGATAATAGTTCTTCTATTTCTTTTGTAACATCCTCAAGTCTTACTAAAGGAATAATTGAAATTATTGTAAATATATTTGTAAAATATTAAATAAAAAAGTTATTTTAACAAATAACTTTTTTTAACCTAAACTAAGCTCAACATCTTTATTTTTATTATCAATATCAAAAGCTTTAATTTCTACTTCTTCTACTGCATCATCTTTAGAACTTTCTTCTTCAATATTGGAATCAATAATATCACAAGGCATATAATCTTCATCTATAATTTTTTTAATCTCAACTCTTGTGTATTCTTCTTGTAACTTCTCTTCGATACTTAGCAAATTTTTATTACACAAAGCATAAATAATACTTTTATTCTTCATATTCATTAATACAGATAAAAAAAATGCAGCCATAGCAAATACAATTATTAATGGTAAAAATAACTTTAGTACAGTTCCATGACTTAATAACTTATCACATAATAAATAAGAAACAATACCTGATAAAAAGCAAAAACTTGCAGTTAAAATATTACAAAATTCATTTACTGCATTATCTGCCATTCTTGATGCAATAATTCTTTTTTCTCGTCTAACTCCAATTAATGTTAAACCTTTCTTATTGTACTTCTCTTTAATAAACTTCTCCCACTCATTTTCATGTATTTCTTTTTCTAAAATTTCATTAGCTATTTTATCTGTATAGCACATATGCCCTTGCATAAAAAGCCACCCCACTATTTTACTTTATAGGTATACTATAAAGCAATTCTACAAAATTAGCAAGATTTCTATGCTTATTTTATTAAAAAAGAATAAATACGGAATTTGGTAATGTTTTTAAAAAAGTAAATTTAATACCATTATGTTTTTGAAGATAATAAAAAATCTGAGTTCATATAACTCAGATTTCTTATTATTTTATTATTTCATCTTTTCTTCTATATACCTTTAAGCCTGTCTTTTTCTCTAAATCATTAACAAATCTCTGTGCACTCTCACCATCTTGAAAAGCTCTTGCATGAACACATGCTCTTCTATCATCAATAAATTTTATGTATAGATAATCACCAATTACATAAGCTTCTTTAACAGCTTCATAAGAATACTTACTTTCCTCCATAATCTGGCTTACTATAATAAAATTATCATCAAGTTTGATATGTGTAATTCTTACATCATTATCTTTAATATTATATTTATCTCTAAATTCCTTTTTAAGTCTTATAGTATTTACTTTTTTCACAAAGAATACAACTATAACCCCTATTATCATTATGATATGTCTAATTTTTACGTATCTAATTCTAAGGGCAAATAAAAATACCAATGCAAGAAATACGACAGCTTCACATATAAGATTTTTCTTAAATTTTTTACTACTAATGTTATCCTTAAGTATAGTATCTAAATACTCTTTCCCATTAAACTGAAAATGAACCTCCACGACTTTCCTCTCCTTTAACTTAAAATTGTAGTTAAGCCTTATACAAATACCCTTGTCTATATATTACATTTTTTATTGTCTTTTGTAAACTTTTCATCAAATGATTTTCTACAATTTCTTAAGTTCATAACAGTTTCCGTTTTTTATCATAATAAGAGTATCAGAATTTTTCCATATATACACATTCCCAATGCTTATATCATTACTATTTCCAACCCTTACCTCCTCTGCAGAATCACTATCAATCTGAAAATCAGATAATTTCTTATTATAAGCTTTAAAAAAGTCAGAATCACTTACTTCTTCAATTGTATAAGAAGGCTTACTGTATTCTTTACCATTATAAACTATATTATCCTTTGAGAATTCTATTGTCTTACCAACAACATTATTAGAATTATTTTCTAGCGCCTTATCACCATACCAATCAACCTTTTTTATATGCCACTTTCCATAAAACTCTTCTAATTCTTCATCCTCACTTTGTTTTTTCTTTTTATTACTTTTTGTTTCTTCCTTTTTAGAAGAATCATCACTTTTATCTTGACTTTTCTTTTTTAAAGTTTTTGAGGATATATTATCACTACTTTTAGAAGTTTCATCATTATTCTTAAAACTTCCTTCATTTTTATTGCTACATCCAAAAAGAGTATTTATTAAAATAATTAAAAGAGAAAAGATAATAACCTTTTTCACATCCACTACCTCCCTCATCTTATATTTTACTCCGTTTGTTCTTATGATAAAACTAAAAAAGACAGATATCCCAAATTTTAAGATACCTGTCCTATTTTTAATATTTAAACTTTGAAATATCTTCTGATAACTTCTCAGCTTTTCCTTTTATATCTTTAAATTCATCAACAAATTCACCTGCTGTTACTGACACATCTTCTGCTGATGCATTTACTTCCTCTATACTTGCTGCTGTTTCCTCTAATATTGAATATAAGCTTTCTACTTGAACTACCACATTATCCTTCATCTTATTTACAGAATTAAATTCATCATTCATATTATAAATCTTTTTAGTAAGTTCATTTATAGAATGCATCATATCATTAAATACTTCCTTAGTTTCATGTACAGCTATATCCTGTTCTTCAACAACATTTGTAGTAATTTCAACACTCTCAACTGCTACATCAGACTTATAATCTATTTCTTTAATTATTTCATTTATCTTTTTTGCAGAAACTGCTGTTTCTTCAGCAAGTTTTCTAATTTGAGCTGCAACAACTGCAAAACCTCTTCCAGCTTCTCCAGCTCTAGCAGCTTCAATTGTAGCATTTAATGCTAACATATTAGTTTGAACTGTAACTCCACGTATTGTTTCATTAATACCTTTAATGTTATTAATACTTCCTGAAACCTGCTCTACAACACTTTTAACTTTTAAAGTAGAATTCTTAGTTGCATCACTTTTACTAATTATATCTGATAAAATACTTAGACCTTTTTCAACTAATTTTTCTGCTTCAATAGCCGTTTCATTTAAATTGCCATTTATTTCACTTACCTTATTCATGAATGAAGATAAATCTTCCATATTAAGAGTTATGTTTCCAAGACTATCTGCTGAACTATTTGTTCCTTTGGATATTTCAGAAATTACTTTTTCAACTTCATTTATTAAATCAGCTAAATCTTCACTTTTAGCTACAGATTTTACAGAACGTTCACTTAAATGCTCAATACTATTATTAATATTTTTTATAAGACTTGAAATACCTTTTTCCATATTATTGAAACTTTCATTAATCCTGCTCATTTCATATGTTTTTATATCTATACTCATCTCGGAAGTAAAATCACCTGATGATACTTTATCCATAGATTCTATAACTTTAAATAGTAACTTATTTAAATGCCTACTAAAGAAATATGCTGATAAGGCTGATGCTAATACTGATAAAGTTAAAACAATATATAAAATCATTCTTTGTGCATATATAGTTTTATTTAATTCTTCGTCTTGTATTTGAGCAAACACGTTCCATCCAGGAGTTTTAGATGTTACATATACCCCATCATATTTTTCATCATTATAATTAAAATTAAATAATTTGTCACTATTATTAGCCATTTTGTCTAATATGCTATCTTGCATAAGTTCTAGACTTCCAATTTTTGAAGAGTCTGTATTTACAACAATACTTCCTTCACTATCAATGATTGTTATTTTACCAGTTTGACCAAAAGTTAACTGTGATATATTTTCTGCAAACTTAGCAAGATCTAAGTCTAACCCTACACCCCCTATAAAATTACCATCTCGGATAACACTCATATGTATTGAAATTATCATATTACCTGAGAGAGTCCTTATAAACATTAACAATATGAAATTCATCACTTGATAAAACATTTAATTGTTTTTGCAATTCACTAATATTTTGGAAATCTCCGCTTTTTACAGCTGTAGATAATTTATTAATATAAGATTCAAACTTATCATCTACCATAACTGCTACAGTAGAAGCTATTGCTTTTACATCCTTTTCAAAATTAACTTTAACACCTTTTTTCATGTAATCTACAGACATCCAGCTCATTAATAATAATGGCAAACATGATACTACCAATATGATAAGCATTAATCCATGACCAATTTTAACTTTTCTCATCATCTATGTTCCTCCAAGTTATTTACCATATATTACACACATTTTTTGTCGTTTTTTGAATTACTCATACAAAATTATAGTAATTTTATTTATTTATAATATATTTTTTAAAAATCTTTTTACTTTTATAGTCTTTTTTTATTATTTTTTCTTTTTTAAGCTGTATTATGGCTAAAAGTGATAAATATATATCAATCTTCTTAACAAAATTTTTTAAGGATATGATATATTGGAATTCGTATAATTGCTAAAATAAAGTGTTAGAAATAAAAAAACTATGAATAATCATAAAAAAGAAAGCTAATTATGGCGTAAGTACTCTAATTAGTAAATCAATACTCAATAGCCAAGACTGCTAAAATTTTAGAGGAACTTCAAGAAATAAAAAGTATGTGTTTTAACTAAATACTTAGTTAATTATTTATCTTTATTTATCACTCTATTTCATAATTGAGCTTTTTACAAAAAAACTGCCACAAAATTATTCAATAATAATTTTGTAGCAGTTTATTTTATGTAGGTATTACTATTAAAACACAATACTTGATAAGTTTAACATATAATACACCACAGGACAATTATCTAATTTTTCCCAATATTCCATTTTTATAAATTTTATATATAATAGTTTCTTTGTCTTCTCCATAAAGATAGTGCTGCATTCCAATTCTAAATATATCTACAGAATCAATATAAGCAGACTTTGAAATTGTAACTGCACCTAATATAGTGCTTTTAATTTCCTCAAGTCTCATTTCTTGTTCATCAGTCCTATTATAAATACTCAAAAGATTATTATGTTCTTCTTCATATATAGAAACTTCTTTATTAGGTTCAAAAAGTTCAAAAGCTTGATTAATTGAAAAATCAGCTTCTTCTAAAGATATTTCTTTAGCATCCTTTAAATAATAGGCCTTTTCATTAGAATCTATACTCTTATTTTTGCTCTCTTCTTTATTTTCTATTCTTTGAATCAGCTCATTTGTTAAAGTTTCAAATACTTTATCTTCATCTAAATATTGAATTCTTTCAATATTTCAGACTGTTGACAACTAACTTCGTTTTCGAAGATAGTTGTCTATTTTTATGTTAAAATATAATTAACTAATATAAGGTGGTGTTTCAATATGATGGGTGTTAAAAAGAAAGCAGATAGAAATCAAATAGAATTATTAAGTATAGATGATCTTGTTCCTAAAAATCATTTAGTTAGAAAATTAGATGCAGCAATAAATCTAGACTTTATTTATGATGAAGTAAGAGATTTATATAAGCCTTACGGTCGCGAAAGCATAGACCCTGTAGTTCTAATAAAAATAGTAATGATTCAATATATATTTGGCATCCGCTCAATGAGACAAACC
>NZ_FPBY01000321.1 GCF_900116755.1 Clostridium sp. DSM 8431 | reverse complement strand
TAGAGGGTATCAATTGATACCCTCTAAATCTCACTATTTTTTATCAAAAAATAAGTTTCTTATATTTTCAAACTCGCCCGATTTATCAACTACATCCATTAATTCAGCTAATAAAGATTTCTTATCTGAAAAAATAGAATTATAATTTTCAACAAATTGACTTTTGTTTAAATTTTCATTATGGAGCCTAATAGAACTTTCTACTAAAAAATTCTTAAATGTTTCAAATTCTTCATACGTGAATCTAGATAAACAAAATAATTCTAAGTTATCGTCTTGTTGTACTCCTAGCTTTTCTAATGCTCTGCATACTCCTATAAATAACATTTTTTGTTTGTTTTCTAATTCACATAATCTTTTTTCCATTGTATCTTTATCTAAATTACTCAATTATAATAATCCCCAATCTATAAGTGTAGCCACCCACCATGCAACATCATTTGCAACAGTGCCACCGCCTAATGCTCCAGCAATTTTATCATATATAGTTTGTTTAATAACATAAGAATAACCTGCTAAATCGTCTAAAACATCTGCTACTTGATAAGAGTATCTAGTTATATTATTTACAGTTGATGTGCTGAAACCTACATATTTTAGCCCATTTAATACGCTTTTTAAGCCAGAAGAACGTAAAGTCTTAGCAGCAGCCTTTAATGCAGCTTTTCCAATTTTACCTTTAACCCCTTTACTTTCTACAATAGAGTTAGAGTCGAAAGCATAATCAATTGTACAAGTTTGAATTGTTGTTGTAGTAGTGTTTTCATAAGCTTTTGCAGTAATTGACGGAAATGCAATTCCCACAACTAAACAAAGTGTTAGTATTAAAGCTGTTAACTTACTTTTTTTCATATTAACCCCCATGTTTTATATATTTTTCTATTTATTAACATCCCAATATTAACATTTTTATAATTATGTTTCAAGTAAAGTCTGGAAATGGAATAAGTGAGAAAGTGAAATACTACCTTGATTACATTTCACTTTCTCCCTTATTCCTCCCCACTCTTTTGGTTTATATATATAATATCCCCCATAATACCCCTAGGGAGGAAATGCCACCTAGCCTTTTATTTTCAATGGCTATACTATGGTCTAAAAAACAATATTGTTTTAAAAAATCTCCCCACTTTCTCCCTGCTTTTATTGGCATAAAAAAAGGTCCTAAAAGTTAAACAACGATACCAGTTTAAAAACTGGCATCGTTGTTTTTTCGTATATTCTTATTTTTTAACATTTATTTCTTA
>NZ_FPBY01000109.1 GCF_900116755.1 Clostridium sp. DSM 8431 | reverse complement strand
GCCTTTGGAGTGTTATATCAAACTAAAGTAGTATGTGATTTATTCACTACAAAATAGGACACGATGAATAAGGAAAAATCTCGATATGGGTATAATTGTCCATATTTTGAGTAGCAGATGAGCTTAATAATGAATGAAGTTTTAAAGGTAGAGAATTTATTAAAGTATTATGGAACTAGAGGAAATATAACTAAAGCAGTTAATAATATAAGTTTTCATATTAATGAAGGAGAATTTATCGCTATTATGGGGCCTTCAGGAAGTGGAAAATCTACATTACTTAATTGTATTTCAACTATTGATAATGTTACAAGTGGTCATATATTTGTAAAACATAAGGATATTACTAAATTTAATAGAAAGGACTTATCTAAATTTAGAAGAGAGGACTTAGGATTCATTTTTCAAGATTTTAATTTGTTAGATACTCTTACCATCTTTGAAAATATTGCTCTTGCACTAACAATTTCAAAGGTTCCAGCAAAAGAAATAAAAACAAAAGTTTATGAAACAGCAGAAAAGTTAGACATAAAGGAAATATTGAACAAGTTTCCTTCAGAAGTATCAGGAGGGCAAAAGCAGCGAACAGCAGCAGCTAGAGCTATAGTTACTAATCCTAATATTATTTTAGCTGATGAACCAACAGGTGCCTTAGATTCTAAATCTTCAAGAATGCTTTTAGAGTCTTTAGAAAAATTAAATAAACAGTATAAAGCCTCTATTTTAATGGTTACTCATGATGCTTTTGCAGCAAGTTTTGCTCATAGAATTTTATTTATTAAAGATGGAGAAGTCTTTAATGAAATTGTAAAAGGAAATTTATCAAGAAAGGACTTCTTTAATAAGATTATTCAGGTAGTAACCCTTCTTGGAGGTGATATGAGTGATGTATTTTAAGCTTGCTAAAAGAAATATGCATAGAAGTATAAAGGAGTATGCAGTATACTATATAACCTTAGTTTTTTCTGTAGCTTTATTTTACTGTTTTAATTCCATTGAAGATCAAAGTGTTTTCTTAGATCTTGATAAAAACTGGAGTACAGCTTTTAAGGAAATAACAATGTTTTTAAATGCAGCTTCAGTTTTTGTTATATTTATACTGGCTTTTTTAATACTATACTCAAATAACTTCCTTTATAGAAGACGTAAAAAAGAACTAGGAATTTATCTTACCTTAGGTATGGAAAACAGCGGAATATCAAAAATAATGTTTATTGAAATGATAATTTTAGGAGCAGTATCTTTAGCCTTTGGACTTTTGCTAGGAATCTTTGCATCTCAAATTTTATCAGTTTTCACAGCAAATCTTTTTAATGTTGAAATGACAGGTTTTGTATTTATTTTTTCTACTAAAGCTTTAATACGAACTATTATGGCCTTTGGGGCTATTTATATTATAGTTGGAATGTTTAATGTTTTATCTGTAAGAACAATTAAGCTTATTGATTTACTTAATGCACATAAGAAAAATGAAAAGATAAAGATTAAAAGTCCTGTTATTGCAGTAATAATGTTTTTAATAAGTCTGGCTGTAATAGGCTCTGCTTATTATATAGTACTTAGAGCTGGTATAGCTGAACTTGATAGAAATACAATCTACGCTATTATCTTAGGAGTAATAGGAACTTTCTTATTCTTTATGTCTTTATCAGGATTTTTACTAAGTGTTTTAAAGAAAAGGGAAGGCATTTACTTTAAAAATCTAAATATGTTTTTAGTAAGACAGCTTAACAGCAGAGTAAATTCAGCCTTTACTTCTATATCTTTTATATGTTTAATGTTATTTTTAGCAATATGCATGCTTTCATCTGGAGTATCTTTAAATACTGTAATGAATAAAGATGTTGATGTTCTTAGTCCTTATGATGTAACCTTATATAATTATTCTGGAGCGGATATTGAACAGGGACTTAAGGAATATAATTTAGACTTAAAGGACTATGCTAAAGACTATCACTATATGAATATTTATACTGATGATTTAAAGTATAGTGACATTTTAGGTGATAAAATTATGAAGGAAAATGATAGCTATTATCCTATTAAAACAAATGCTGATGCTGAGTTTATGAAATTATCTGATTTAAATATAGAACTTAAGAACCTTGGACATAGTGAAATATCTTTAAAAGACAATGAATTCTTAATTATAAGTAATGTGGAAAGTATTTTTAAAGACAGTAATGAAATGGTAAAGGATAATAAAAAAATAAAGGTTAGCAACAAAGAATATTCTATTTCAAAAGAAGGAATAATGGATTTTACCTTCTATAACTCTTCTGTTAGAGGTATTTTAGCTCTTGCTGTTCTTCCTGATAGTGCCTTTGAAAATAGCAATATGCAATCTTATAATAGTTATTTAAATGTAAATTATAAAAATAATATAGATGAAAGTACTAAAGAAAGTTCTTATAATGTATTCCAAGAATGTGAAAGCTGTTTTCATGCTACAAGAGAAGATATAATAAATATAGCAAAGGGTACAGGAGCAGCTATTTCATTTTTAGCAATTTATCTAGGAGTTATATTTATAATTGCTTCTTCAGCAGTACTTGCAATTCAGCAGCTTTCAGGTATTGATGATAATATAGAAAGATATAGCATGTTAAAGAAAATTGGAACAGAAGAAAATATGATTTTTAAATCAGTAAAAACTGAAGTGGGAATATATTTTGGAATGCCGCTAATTTTAGCAGTTGTTCATTCCATAGTAGGGTTAAAGCTTGCTAATGGAATAATTGGAATCTTTGGTTCAGGAACAACTATATTAAGACTAATGATAATAAGTTCATTTTTTATTTTAATTATTTATGGAACTTATTATTTAGGAACATATATCTGTGCTAAAAGTTTAATTAGAAGAAAAGTTTAAAATGAATATTTTCTTTAACTTATTAAAAAAGCCTTTTGGTAAAGAAAGGCTTTTTTCTGTTATATGACAATAGTGTTTATTATGTTACAATGTTAGATGGATTAAATTTTAGGAGGAAGTACAGTGGACAAAAGATTAGATTTAACTAAAGGTCACATAGGAAAAAGTTTATTTAAATTAGCTCTTCCTATTATGGGAACGTCTTTTATTCAAATGGCTTATAACATTATTGACATGATGTGGGTTGGAAAAGATGGAAGCGTATCTGTTGCAGCAGTAGGAACAGCTGGTTTTTATACTTGGCTTGCTATGGCGTTTATAATGTTTTCTAGAATTGGGGGAGAGGTCAAAGTTGCACAAAGTATAGGAAAGAAAGATATAAAGTCTACTAAAGAATATGTTAAGGCAGCAATTGAATTAAATATTATTTTTTCTATTATTTACACATCTGTAATGATTATATTTAATAAGCCTTTAATTGAACTATTTAGATTAGGAGATATAGATGTAATAAACAAGGGAAGACAGTATCTTGTTATTGTTTCATTAAGTATGATTTTTTATTTTATTAATCCTGTATTTACATCTATCTTTAATGGTATTGGTAATAGTAAGACACCTTTTATAATCAATACAATAGGTCTTGTAGCTAATATAATTTTAGATCCTATACTTATTTTTGGAATAGGTCCTTTTATGAGAATGGGAGTTAAGGGGGCAGCATTAGCAACAGCCATTTCACAGTTAATAGTTTCATCATGCTTTGTTATTAAAATTGTTAAAGATAAAATTGAGTTCTTTAAAAATAAATATTTTAGAAATATAGAATTAAAATATTATAAGATATTATTTGATTTAGGACTTCCTGTAGCACTTCAGGAAGGATTATTTACTGCTTTCTCTATGGCAATGGGGGTAATTGTTGCAAGATTTGGCCCTGTGGCTATTGCAGCTCAAAAGGTTGGTACGCAAATTGAATCAATTTCCTGGACAAGTGCAGAAGGTTTAGCAGCATCTCTTTCATCTTTTGTAGGTCAAAATTATGGAGCTAAAAAGTATGATAGAATAAAAAAGGGAAGCAGATTTGCTATAATTTCAGCTGTTATTTGGGGACTATTTACAACATCTATTTTAGTCTTTTTATGTAGACCTCTATTCTCATTATTTATTAATGAAAGTGATGCTATTAATAAGGGAGCAGATTATTTAAGAATACTTGGATATTCTCAATTGTTTATGTGTATTGAAATAACTATAGGTGGTATTTTTAAAGGAATAGGAAGAACTAATATACCTTCATATATAAGTATTATTTTAACTGGATCTAGAATTCCTATGGCATTAATACTTAGTAAAGAAAGTTTATTTGGTTTAAATGGTATTTGGTGGAGTATAAGTGTTTCTAGTATATTTAAAGGAATAATTTTATTATCTATATTTGTTATTTTAAATAAGAAAAATAAATTTTATAAGGAGGACTTTAAAAGGACTGCTTAAAAGTTTTAAAGTACTGCAAATCCTGACTTTTCTGAGTTGGGATTTGTTTTTTGTCTAATTTTTAGAGAATAAGGGGATATTGTTCTTTTAAAAATAATAGTTAATAGATATTCTTTTCTTCTCTTTAGTGGTCTTTCACTATTAAATGTTGGTAGATTTATGTTTTTTGTGATTATTAAAATAGGACTAGCTTATTAACTCACTAGTTAATTCATATAAAAAGTCTACATGATTAAATATTTTTTCTTTGCAGAAGATTATAAACCAAGAAAGATAATGTGACAAATACTTAGTTGCAACTCCATTAAATTTTCTAAACCAGTTCTTATAAATAACCCTAAAGTTTTGCATAAGCTTATTATCTGCTTGTATATCTTTATCAGGATCAGCCCCATATTTTTTAGATGCCAAATAAATATATCTATCTACACAAGGTATAATATTAGAGCCTTCACTAATTCTAGGTAAAACCTTTGATTCAAAGTCCTTAAAGTTCCATAATCTTTTACATAAAGGAAGGGAAAGCATTGTGTTCATATCTCCATTTGCAGATACAACTATTACTTTTTCTCTTTTATCTGTATCTATATTTTTGTTACCCTTAAAATTCTCTTTTTCGGTAGTTTTAGTCATATGTATGCTGCCATTTAACATAACTTCACTTTGAATTTTTTGAAGAGCTTTTAAAACCTTATGTCTCCAGGCAAAGGCAGTGTTAATATTAATATTTAAAATTTCAGCACATTCTCTTAGGACTTTCTTCTCTAAAATAAGCTCACAAAACTTAAACCAGTCTGATGGTTTCTTTTTAGAATAACTCCAAACAGAATTAGTGGCTGATGAAAAAGTTTTTTTACATTCTTTACACTTAAAACGTTGAATTCCATTGAATTTTCCATACTTTATGTACCTTTTTGATTTACAGTGTGGACATACTTCAATCTTTCTTTTTGAATAAATATCCTTCTTTAATAGAGAGTCAGCATAGTCTTTTAATTTATTATAATTAATATCTACTTTAATCATTTTAAGTCACCTCATTTAAGATTATTGACTGAAATATGATTTTCTAAACCTTACCAACATTTCTATACTAAAGACCACTATAGGGGGAGTTTTTATTTTATATAAAGACTTTTTGTGGAAGGAAAGTCCCAACCTCAAAAAAGACTGCCACATTTGCGTGGCAGTCTTTTATTTCACGTGTTTAAACTTTTCTATATAAAAACTTATTAAAATAGTTAAAGCATAATCAAAAATAAAGAATGCAACTTCAGCAGCTATTATAAATAACCACATTGGAAGCTTAATATTTAAATCACCTATAAAGGTTTTAAAAACTGTAAGTGCTAATATAAATACAATGTTAAAAAAACCGAACTTAAGCATAATTTCAATATATATTTTGTGTATCTTTTCAATGAAATATTTTATAATGCCATAAAATCCAAAGAACATAATATACATTAGAAAATAATTTAGTGGAACTAAAAAGAAGCCTAATATGGAAGTAGCAATATAAACTAAAAAAGCTGTTTTTAAGTTACTTCTTATTATACATATTGGAATTATGAGGGAAGCAAATGTTAATATAGCAAAAGTATTTATAGGAATAATAGTTGTTAAGTAAAGTACTATTATGCTTATTGCAGTCATTAAACCTGCAAGAGTTATATCTTTAGCCTTCATATAATTTCCCTTTCTATTTATATTATTTTTATTTTAGCAGCAGCCTATAAGGTCTCCACCCATACATTCACACATTGAATCTAAACACCATAGATCCATACAGCAGTCACATGCATTAGCAGTATTTCTGCTTGTTCTATATGGATTTCCGTAATCTCTAGTTCTAGATTGAAGCTGATTTAAAGTTTGTCTATATTCAAAGTTATTTGGGTCCATACTTGAAGCAGTTCTGATATTTTGAAGTGCTGAATCGTACCAACCTTTATTCATATGTACAATACCAGTTAAGAAATACCATTCTGCATTTCTATCAGTAATTCTACTTAGTATATCTTCAGCAGCTCTTATATTTCTTCTTTGAATGTACATTCTTGCTTGAGAAAGATCTGCTCCATAATTATAGTTACTGTTATTATAGCTATTGTTACTATAGCTACTTTGTGAATTTGAATAACTACTATTTGATGAATAGTTATTGCTTCCTACAGAGCCATTTGTAAGCATGCTATAAGCTTCATTTATTTCAGCAAGTTTTTCCTCTGCAAGTTCTTGAAGAGGATTATCTCTAAATTGATCTGGGTGATATTGTTTAACTAATTTTCTATAAGCACTTTTAATTTCATCTTGTGAGGCACCTGGTTTAATGCCAAGAACTTCATATGGATTCATTTAATTCACTCCTTTTACCATTATTATAGAAATTTTACCTTCCTATAACTGAATTATAAATGTTTTTAATAGATTATTCAATTTATATTTATAGCTTCAATCTGAAATGATTTTAGTATCTTTTTTCTTTCTTTTGTTTATGACATCATCATATCTTGCCATCATTCCTAAGGTTATAATGTTATCTAATATTTCTCTATTTTTACTTAAAGGAAGCTCCTTTAGAATATCTCTACATCTCATTGAACAGTTTAAAATGCTAAATTCAATTCTATCTTTAATTTCCTTAAAAAATTCTTCATAGGGAAGATTCTTTTCATTAAATAAATGATTAATAGGATTGAATTTTTTCTTTTCCATATCCTCCTTTAAATCATCAAGAGCATCAATTAAGTAAATCCATTTTCCAAGAGAATAACCAAAGTCATAAAGCATATATCTTGTTTCTTCTGAATCATTAATTATTTCTTCAGGGTAAAGCTCTAGAATTTTTCCTACTATTATACTAAAAGGATCACATATTTCATCTAGACATGAGAAGTTAAGATTTTCTTCCATGTTGTTTAATTTATCTAAATTCTTTTTAATTATGTCATTAATATGACTGATATTAGTTGGAAGTTTCTTTTTGTAAGGATTTAAACCTAAAGAGAAAACTTTACTTTTTAAGTCCTTATCATCATTAATATCATCAATAAGTTTAAAAACAGTTAATGAAACATTCATATCAGCAGCATAATCTAAAGCTTTATTATTATATATTACAGCCTTCTTTTTAGTTGGGTGAGCAAAACACACCTTTGTATCAGCTGTTATTTCTTCCTTAGAAAGAGCATCTAAAAATATAGCAAGAAAAGTCATATCGTAGTTTAAAATCATTCTTGGCATATTTCCAAATCGCTTTTTAAGAGTAAAACATAAACCGCAATAATAACCTTTGAATAAATTGTATTCTTTTACTTTTAATTCAGGCTTTAGTGGCACTACATATCCAAACATTTAAAGTCTGCTACTCAAAATATGGACAAATATACCATATGGAGATTATTCCTTCTTCAACCTGTCTCATTTTGTTCCATAGAACTACTTTGATTTGATATAACAGTCCAAAGGCGTAAATTCCCGACTTAGCCATCGGTACATATCTATAAAACTTGTTTACGCTATTTTATAGATTTTTGCATCTCTTAAATTAAGACTTGCGTTATAATCTCTATCTTCAACATATCCATATGAACACCTGTAAATTCTATCTTTAAGTTTTAAATCCTTTTTTATAAAACCACAAGAGTGGCACAATTTACTTGAAGGATAAAATCTATCAACAATTCTTAATTCAATTCCTAAAGCATGACATTTATTAGTTAATTTATTTCTAAATTCATAAAATTTCTGCTGCACCACTGCTTTAGATAAATGCTTATTCTTCATCAAACCTGTTAAATTTAAATCTTCAATTGTAATATATTGTGGTTTGTTTCTTACCACACTACTTACAACTTTATTTATATAATCAGTTCTTATATTAGTAAGTCTTTGATGAAGTATTTGTACCTTAACTATTTGCTTTTGAATATTTTGTCTAGTAGCTTTTCCTTTCTCTTTTTTATTTCTTAATTTTAAACTTTCATATTTCCTTGAAAGTTTTCTTTGTTTTCTTAATAATTTCTTTTCTAATTTCTTAACTCTTTGAGTTTTATTTATATTTTTATAAGTTTTATCTAAGTTGCTACAAATAGCAAAATCCTTAATACCTAAATCAATTCCTATTCCTTGATATGTATTTTTCTGTGGTGTAATTTCTGTATCAATAATTACAGACACATAATATCTATTTGCCTTTTTAGATAATAACTTTCGATCCTACTGGAATATATCCATATTCCTTTAAACTCTAAATACTCTGGTCATAGGTATAATATCTTCTATTAATTGGGTTCTTTTGGCTTTTTGTATATTTTCTCTATCCCAACGTTGTAAAGTTTTTACGCTCACACCAAGTAATTCAGCAAAATCTTTTGGTTTGTAATTTGTTATATGTTTAGAATTCATTAATTTCATCTCTTAAGCATATTTTAATACTTCTAAACACATCTATCTATGTTTTTAATAACTAATTATTCACTCCTTAAAAATTATTTTATAGATATTATACATAATAAGAAAAATATAGACAAATAATATTTTAATATTATTTGAGTATACTAAATCTGAATAAAGGATAAAGAGAGGTGAAAGTATTGAAAATTGAAATTGTCACATCTACTATCTCTGCAGTATCCATACTTACAGGTTCTATATTAGGTGCTATTTGCACATGGTATATTAATAAAAGAATATATTCAATACAAATTAATGATGCAGCAAAGATACGAAAAGAAAATAGAATGATAGGAGATGGCTATAGGGCTAAAGATATATGTAATAAAGCTAATATACTTAGAATTGATATTGCCACAGCTATATTTCAAAGTATAAGAGTGTTAAAAAATAGGGATGAAAATAAAAGATATTTATATCTTCTTCCTGTGTGCAAAGATTACTCAACAACTATATCTTCTTTAAGTGATAGATATACCCTTCAAGAATTAAGTATTATATATCAGCTTTATGGAATAATTGAAAAGGTAAATAGAGATATTAATAATTGGAAGGTAGGAGATAATGAAGAGTATGAAAAGGTAAAGATAGGTCTTACATCAATATTAATGAAAATATATGGAGAAGATTACAAAAATATAATTATGGTTGATCCTGAAAAAATAGCTTATGAAGATTTATATAAAAATGAATTTATTACACCTGAATTTAAAGACATATTAACTAAGTTGGATAATTTATGTGTCTTAAAAAACTTAATGAAATGAGTGGTGTTAAGAATATATTAAGAAAATTTAGGAATATATAAGAAATAATTGATTGAATTAAAAAAACTATGGAGTAAAATTGAAGTGCATGAAAAAAATTGATGTGCTTCAGTTTTTAGGAGGAACCAAGGGGAAATGAAAAAAGTTAAAGTATCAGTTTTTGTAGGAGTATTTATTATATTAACTTCAGTAATATGCTTTTCAGAAGAAGAATCAGTTTATAAAAAGAAAGTACATTTTGATTCTCCAAAAGAAATAATAGACGTACTTAATACAAAAAACTTATCAGCATATTCAGGTGAAGGAAATCATTATGGTCGTCTAGTAAATACAGATGATTATAAAGAATGCCTTTCCAAAAGAAAGAGAACTACAAAAACTGTAGATTATTTTAAAAACTTAGATTTAACAGTAGATGAAAGTTATGATGAAGAGGAAATAATAGAAGAGTACAAAAAAGTCACACAAAATCTTAATAATTATAAGATAGGAGATAACCTAAAAGCTTATTATTTAAAAGGAAAATGTTCTGATTATCATAAAATTAGTGGCACTATAGAAATTAAGGTTGTTTTTTGTGATGAAGGAGAAGGTTTCGTCATAGATTATATGAATTATACAACAAAAATGGATGACGAAAAAAATAGTTTATAAAAGGGGATTAGTTTATTGGTTCATATTAATAATTTAAGTTTAAATATTGAAGAAAAACAAGTTTTAAAAAATATAAATTTAAAAATAGAAGAAGGAAAAATATATGGGATAATCGGCCCTAGTGGTGTGGGAAAAACATCTTTAATTAAGTGTATGACTGGAATATATAAGCCTAATTTAGGAAAAGTATTATTTGATGGTGAAGATGTATATAATTCTCCGAGGGTAAAGAAAAATATTGCCTATACAGCTGATGAAAATAATTATTTCTTATCCTTTGCTGTAAAAGATATACTTAAGTACTATAAAGATGCTTATGATAATTTTAGTGAAGAGCGTTTTTATTCTATAAATAAAAGCTTCAAAATAGATTTAAATAAAAGATTATTCCAATTATCAAAAGGTCAAAAGATGAGAGTATTCTTAATGCTTGCTTTTGCTATTCAGCCTAAGTTTATGATATTAGACGAGCCTACATCAGGATTAGATCCAATTTTAAAAAATAAACTTTTAGAGCTTTTAAAAAAGGAAGCAAAGGAAAGAAAAACTACTATAATAATAAGTTCACATCATTTAAATGAACTTGAAAAAATATGTGATGAAGCTGTAATTTTAAAAGATGGAATGGTATCTTATGAAAATAGTATTGAAAATATGAAAAGCAGTATAAAAAAGATACAAGTTGCCTTTGATAAACCAGTATATGACGAGGATTTAAGATTTGATGAAGTTTTTAAGATTTCTCATGTTGGAAAAGTATTTACAATCATTACAGAAAAGTATAATGAGGAATTTATAAAGAAATTAGAGATATATGATCCTTTATTTATTGAAGAAATAGATCTATCTTTAGAAGATATTTTTATTTATAAGGTATTAGAGGAGGACATATATGAAGAAATTATTTAATAAAGCCTTAATATATCAATATACTTATACTGGAAGAGGGCACTGAAAAAGTGCCCTTCGGAAAATTAAGTCCAAAAGATTGTTATTCAACAATCTTTTGGGCTTTTTATGTTATACTTAATTTATTAAATAATAAGGGTGATTAGAGTGATAAAAAAGCAAGAAACAATGATTTTAAGTGAATATACAGGAATTTATGATTTGGTTGTTCCCAAAGACAATATGCTGAGAAAAATTAATGAATTAATTGACTTTTCATTTGTTTATGACGAACTTTCTAATAAATATTGTTCTAATAATGGTAGAAATGCTATAGATCCAATTCGTATGTTTAAATATCTTTTATTAAAGTCTATCTTCGATTTATCAG
>NZ_FPBY01000236.1 GCF_900116755.1 Clostridium sp. DSM 8431 | reverse complement strand
AGTAGTATATGAATTTATTCATTACAAAATCAGACAGGTTGAATAAGGAATCAAACAAGCTTTATAAAGTTTTATAAGGTTTTGGCAACGGAGATTTAGCTAAAGAAGGAAGGGTTTATTTTGAAAGATATAAAGATGATGTCAGAGTCATTTGAGTTAGGATGTGTTTTGGCGGTTTCTGGTGGATTTATGGATGCATATTCATATATATGTAGAGATAAAGTTTTTGCTAATGCACAAACTGGGAACATACTTTTATTTGGGATAAATCTATCACAAGGAAATTTCAAAACTGCATTTACATATTTTTCACCTGTTGTGTCTTTTGCAATAGGAATATTACTAGCTTGTATGTTTAAAAGTCATGTTAGTGAAGAAAATATGTTTCATTGGAGACAATTTTCTGTATTATGTGAAGCTATTATATTATTAGTTGTGGGCTTTATACCTCAAGATTTAAATTTATTAGCTAATAGTCTTACATCCTTTGCTTGTGGAATTCAGGTACAAAGTTTTAAGAAAATTAATGGCAATGGTATTGCAACTACAATGTGTATTGGTAATTTAAGAAGTGGTACAGAGAATATATGGGCTTATATTAGTACAAAGAATAAGCTATACTTAGAAAAGGGAATATTATATTTTCAAATTATATTTGCTTTTGCTTTAGGAGCAGTATTAGGTGATTTCTCTATAGACTTATTTAGAGAAAGGGCAATAATAGTATCTTCTATTTTATTGTTTTTAACTTTTGCTATGATGTTTTTAAAGAAGGAAGAGAATGGTTATTCTTTAAGATAGTTTGAAATAAAAAGCAACTTTTTATAGTTGCTTTTTATTTTGTACTTTTATTAGTAATAAAAATTTATATTTTTTAATTATGTAGGAATAACTGAGTATGTTACTGACTATAATTTAAATATGATGTTAATACCTACATTTGCAATAACATTCTTTGCTTTACTAGTATCATAAAATTGAAACTTTAGTAAAGTTAAGAATGTATCTCTTAAAAATTTGACTTTAGAATAAAAAGCAGGCTTAATGCCTGCTTTTTATTCTATATAAAATTGTTAATATATTTTATAACAAATTATATAGGTAGAAAAAAATGTGAAACATTTCAAAATGAATGTAAAGGTTATAAAAAAAGTAAGGGTATATGGAGGGAATAATAATGAAATATAATAATCCAGTAATAAAAGGGTTTTATCCAGATCCAAGTGTTTGTAAAGCAGGAGATACATATTACTTAGTGTGTAGCTCATTTCAATACTTTCCAGCAGTGCCTCTTTTCGAAAGTAAAGATTTAATAAATTGGAAGCAAATTGGTCATTGCTTAACAAGAGAGAGTCAAATAGAATTAGATGGTGTTGCAAGTTCTGGAGGAGTTTTTGCTACAACAATAAGATATAACAACGGAAGATTTTATATGGTTACAACTAATGAAACATTAAGAAAAAATTTTTATGTATATACAGATGATATTTATGGAGAATGGTCTGATCCAATTTATGTGGAGCAGGATGGAATTGATCCATCACTTTTATTTGATGAAGATAAGGTGTATTTCTTAAGCACTGGTGTTGATGATGATGGAGTAGATGGAATAATTCAATGTGAAATTGATATTGAAACTGGAAAGAAACTTACAAGAAGTAAGGTATTATGGATGGGTACAGGAGGACGTTATGTTGAAGGCCCTCATATGTACAAAATTAAAGATAAATATTACTTAATGGCAGCAGAAGGTGGTACTGAGTATGGACACATGATTACTTATACTATGGGAGATTCACCTTATGGAGAATTTAAGAATTATCCTAAAAACCCTGTTTTGACAAATAGAAATTTAGGGGGATATGCTATTCAAGGTATTGGACATGGAGACCTTGTAGAAGATAATAATGGAAACTGGTGGATTGTTCATCTAGGTTTTAGACAGATAAGTAAATATGAAATGTTTCATCATTTAGGAAGAGAAGTATTCTTAGAACCTGTTAAGTTTGATGAAGATGGATGGTTTACTGCTGGTGAAAATGGAGTTACAAGAGACTTAGTTGAGACTGACTGTATTCCTGATTCTGTGATTCAAGAAGAAAAGAAGATATATACTTTTGCTAATACTAAATTAGAAAATGATTGGTATTATCTAAGACATCCTATTTATGAAAACTATGAATTTAGTAAGGATAAATTAGTTCTTAAAGGAAGTGAAGTGACTTTAGAAGAAGTTTCAAACCCAACATTTTTAGGAATCCACCAAAAGGACTTTAATGCAGAAATAAGATATGAAGTTAGTGTTTCAGGTGGAGAAGGTGGAATAACCATGTATATGGATGAAAATCACCATTATGATTTAGCAATAAGAAAAGTGGATGATGTTTATGAAATTGTGGAAAAACTTAATATAGGTGATATAAAATCTGTGGAAAATAAATTGTCTTTAGGAAATAGTAATAAGGCAGAGATTATAATACGTTCAGATAATAGATATTATAGCTTCTTTATTAAGAATGGTGATGAAGAAATTGCTTTAGGAAAAGCTCAGACTAGATATTTATCTTCAGAAGTTGCTGGAGGATTTACAGGGGTACTTATTGGATTATATGCCTTTGGAAAAAACTTGGCAGAATTCAGTAAATTTAAATGTGAGTAATATGGATTAATAGAAAATATAATATTATTTTTATAAGAATAAATCTAAATTTGAGAAAGAATTAAGTTAACGTTTTACTATGTCAAATAAAAAAAGTAGAATTGATTAAATTGAGAATTAAAATGACATTTGAGTATTAAAGTCGTAATAAAATTTCTCAATTGTTAATAAAGTGCATGATAAATATTAAAATTTTTAAATTTATCATATTGCTTGAATAATTTTGTAAAATAGTGTATTCTTATAAATAAAGGTACCGTAGTAAATATAAGGTAATCAAATAAATGAGGTGTATAACATATACCTCATTCGATTTATATAAAGACATACAAGGGGGTTATTTATTATGTCAAACGCAAAAATATTCTATCAAGAAGATTGTAATCTTTCTTATTTAAAGGGTAAGACAATTGCAATTATCGGATATGGTAGCCAAGGACATGCACATGCATTAAATTTAAAAGATTCAGGATGTAATGTTGTTATTGGTTTATATGAAGGAAGTAAGTCTTGGGCAAAAGCTGAAAAGCAAGGATTCAAAGTATACACAGCAGCAGAAGCTGCTAAGTTAGCTGATATAATCATGATTCTTATCAATGATGAAAAACAAGCTGATATGTACAAGAACGATATCGAACCAAACCTAGAAGCAGGAAACATGTTAATGTTTGCTCACGGATTTGCAATTCACTTTGGACAAATTGTTCCACCTGCAGATGTAGATGTTACAATGATTGCACCAAAGGGACCTGGTCATACAGTAAGAAGCGAATACCAAGCAGGAAAAGGTGTTCCATGTCTTATAGCTGTTGAACAAGATGCAACAGGACATGCTCAAGAATTAGCACTAGCTTATTCATTAGGAATTGGGGGAGCAAGAGCTGGTGTACTAGAAACTACATTCAGAACTGAAACTGAAACTGACTTATTCGGTGAACAAGCAGTACTTTGTGGTGGTGTTTGTGCATTAATGCAAGCAGGATTTGAAACATTAGTAGAAGCAGGATATGATTCAAGAAATGCTTACTTCGAATGTATTCATGAAATGAAATTAATAGTAGACTTAATTTATCAATCAGGATTCGCAGGAATGAGATACTCAATTTCAAATACTGCTGAATACGGTGATTACATCACTGGACCTAAGATAGTAACTGAAGAAACTAAGAAGGCAATGAAGAAAGTATTATCTGATATCCAAGATGGTACATTTGCTAAGGACTTCTTATTAGATATGTCTCAAGCAGGTGGAAAGGCACACTTTAGAGCTATGAGAAGAATAGCAGCTGAACATCCATCAGAAGTTGTTGGAGAAGAAATTCGTAAGTTATACAGCTGGAATGGTGAAGATAAATTAATCAATAACTAATATATCTTTTGTTTCGATGATGAAACCTATGTCTGATTATTATTGGACATAGGTTTTTTATATTTTAAGGGAGGTTAAGTAACAGTTACAAAAATATTATAAAACCTTAGAAAAGTGTACTAAAAAATAACAAA
>NZ_FPBY01000270.1 GCF_900116755.1 Clostridium sp. DSM 8431 | reverse complement strand
CTTCAACTGAATATTTAAATTTTCTTCCCATAAAAAAATACCTCCAAAGTAGAGTTTGGTTATTTACCATGTCTACTTTAGAGGTATCATATCATCATTCAGATACATCATCTTTTTTTATTTACAGACAGTATTAAAACTCATTTTGATACTTACTTGTCAATTCTGGTTTAATTCTTTTAAATATTTAATAGTTAATATGTATAAACTATATTTTTTTTTGATTATTTTTCTTTATTTCATCTAATATTTTTTGTGCATATAAACATATTGTAAACAAGATAGCAAAACCAATTAGCATTACTGTAATCCATAAGGGATCTGAATTCCATATATATATTCCTATTATTACTAAAGAAATTGTTATCAGCGAGTATATACTTGCATTCATTATATTTTTCATATAAAACCTCCAATCACTTATATTATACAATTAATTCTATAACAGTTAAATATTATAATAATAAAAAATTTGCATTTATATGTAATTATTGACAAAAATTCAAAAAAACATAAAATAAAAAGGCGCACTTCTAAAAATAAGGGGGATTATATTATAATGAAAAAAAGTAATAAAATAACTGTAAAGGTAATATTTTTATTAGTAGTTTTATTTGCTATGTTGCAAGTTAATTGTATGTCAGCTAATGCAACAGAAAATAACACTATGTATTCTCAAGAAACTAAAGAATTAATGAACAAATTTCCAATGCTAGAAGAAAGTTTAAAAGCAAATACTACTGGTGAATTAGTTGATAGCTCTGAAGTATACGTAAAATTTACAAAAAAACAAAATTTTACTTTGACTAGAAATAAATCTTACTCACTAGACGAATTAGACACAGATTTTGATGTTAATTATTATACAAAAGAACAATATATAGCTGAAACTAAATTAGGAAAACAACTTAGTACACGCTCAATAGGAGCTCAAGAAGGAGGAAACAGTTCTTGGTTAAAGATGACTCTTCAAGTTTATTACGGAAATGGAAGCAACAAATATTTTGCTTATAATTGCTGTAGTTGGTTAACTAGTCCACTATGTAGATTTACAGATGGAATAGGTATAACTGTATCTAGTCATTTAATCATATCAGGAGATTCTGGTTCTAGACATTCAGAATACATAGCTGGGGATAGCGTTAATGGCGAGCGTTATTACACAAATTCTTATGTTGATATCAATCAAGAAGGAAACGGTGTATTAGCAAAATTCGGTTTATATAAAGATAATATGTGTTGGCAAGGTGAATTCCATAACTTCATGGTGCAAACAGGTGTAAACTTTGCTGGTTACGCATCTACAGAAGGAAGAATAAGTGGACATTATGTGCATAAACAAGTTGGAGTTGGTAGCGTTAGTATGAATCCAACAACTGGAATACCAAGTGTTGGTATAGCTTCATCTGAAGATTCAGTTAAAGCCTCTGTATATGTAAGCAGATAATTAAAAATAAGTGCGCAACAAACCTGAATATTGAATAATTCAAAGTACTGATATAAGTAGTAAAAATAGCTCTATATCAGTGCTTTTCTATTAAGTTATTTTAAGTTTATCAATTTTTATATTTGTAAGTTGATTTTCATCACATTTATAGTTTTCCCTCACAACATCTAAAATTTCACAATAAATATTCCAATGTAAGTTTGTTATTTCTAAATAATATTTATTTAAATATTCCCTACATCCATTACAACCTATATAAAAAATCTAGCTCCATTCTCAATTTCAAATTTTAATGTTATAATCTATGCCATGAAAGAAATATTATTATTGAAAGAGGAACTCTTATGGAAAAATTAAATTTTAAAGGAAGCGTAATGTTAAATCCTACTCCAGTAGTATTAATAACATCTAAAAATAAAGAAGATAAAGTTAATGTTTTTACTGTAGGCTGGATAAGTACAGCTTGCACAAGACCGCCAATATTATCAGTTGCAATTCGTCCCGAAAGACTTTCTCATGAGTACATAAAGGAAAGCGGAGAATGTGTTGTTAATCTTACTACAAGAGATATGGTTAAAATAGTTGATTATTGTGGAATGAAGTCTGGAAGAAAAGAAGATAAAATCAAGCATTTTGGTCTTCAATTAGATGAAGGTCATGGTGTAAATATTCCATCTCTTACTATGTCTCCTGTAGCCTTAGAGTGTAAGTTAAGATCTATTACTCCTCTTGGAAGCCATGATATGTTCTTACTAGATGTAGTAAATGTAAAGGTTGATGAAAATCTTTTAGATGAAAAGGGAAAAATTTGTTTTGATCGTGCTAATCTTATCTGCTATAGCCACGGTGAATACTATGGACTTAATGCTAAGCCGCTAGGTGACTTTGGTTATTCAATTAGAAAGAAAAAGAACAAGGCTACTACAACTGCTAAGAATAATTCAACTGCTAAAACTAACAAAACTAGTAAAGCTGCTAAAAAAAGAAAACTAAGAAATAAAAAGAGACAATAGATAAGTTTGTGTAAACAGATTTATTATTCAAAAAATATTACTGGAAATTTGGGCTTCCAGTAATATTTTTTATTTACTTAATAAAAAAGTATAATCTTAACAACTTATCTCCCGTTGCCAAAACCTTATAAAACTTTATAAAGCTTGTTTAATTCCTTATTCAACCTGTCTGATTTTGTAATGAATAAATTCATATACTACT
>NZ_FPBY01000124.1 GCF_900116755.1 Clostridium sp. DSM 8431 | reverse complement strand
GTAAAACTTCATTGAATGAGGTGATAGTCTATACAGCGGGTATGCATTATGCTCCCAGGAAAATCACATCAATTTCTCTATTCAAGAATATTAAGTTTTCACTAGTTAGGTTTAGTAGAAAAATATATAAATATTCGTCTACACTATTTAGTATTTCAAATACGAGGTTTAGTAGAAAAATATATAAATATTCGTCTACACTATTTAGTATTTCAAATACGAGTATATTGGGTTATTTACCAAGTCAAATTTCCTAGCAATACCTTGAACAAACATATATTTTTACTTTAAATATTATATATATGTTATATCTAAAGTTAATAAAAGAACCTTGCCCTTCTTTAAATCCACTACCTTATATTTATTTCCTTTAAACTTTTCATAAGACATATTAACTCATTCTTTATTTTAATTTCTCCTAGCTATTTTGAATATAAAATTGAATCATAATTTCACATAGGAATAATTGGTTTTATACTTACAGAAGTAGCACTATCCCTTCTAGCTATACACCTATTTTTTGCCATTCACAATATATACCCTTCAAAATTAAATTTACCATATAAAAAATCCTATTTTTATTGATAGATTAACAGAAAACCGGCACTAATATATTTAAAAATGTAAATAAGGATACAAAAATTAATCAAAGATAATTATTAATTTGTCTAAAATTTAATAAATACTTTTAATGAAATTATGAATTCACTCTAAAAAACCGATACACTTTAATAATATCGTATATTTCTTTGAATCTTTTTAACTTTTAAACAAAAACATCTGTTATTAGTTATCATTTTATGATATACTTTATTCATTATTTTAATATTGATAAAACAAAAGAAGGATTGATTAATATGAAAAAAAATACGAAAGATGCCATTATAATAGGTTTTGCCTTGTTTTCAATGTTCTTTGGAGCAGGTAATCTAATTTTCCCTGGCTATCTAGGATATAAACTTGGATCGCAATTTTACATAGGAATGATTGGTTTTGTACTTACAGGAGTAGGACTACCTCTTTTAGCTATAATAGCTTGTTCAAAAGGTGATGGTACTTTTGAAAGTCTTGCTAACAAAATAGGCAAAAAGTTTTCTATAACATTTACTGCACTTATATTTTTAGCTATTGGGCCATTGCTTGCAGTACCAAGAACAGCTGCAACAACTTTTGAAGTAGCTATACACCCATTTTTCCCTAGTATTCCATCATGGATAATAATTTTAATATACTTTATAATTAATATTTTCTTTGTATTAAGAGAATCATCAATTATTGATACTATAGGTAAATTCTTAACACCAGCTTTAATCGTAATACTAGTAATATTAATAGTTAAAGGCTTTATTATGCCAATTGGATCTATTAATGAAAGCGATCTTACAGGAGTACTAGCAGATTCCCTTTTAGAAGGTTATCAAACAATGGATGCACTAGCAGCTTTATTATTTGCATCTATAATAACTTTTTCAATTAAAGATAAAGGTTATAAGGGTAAAGAAACTTCTTCAATACTTTTAAAAGCAAGTTTAGTAGCAGCTATAGGTCTTGCCTTTGTATATGGAGGACTTACTTATATAGGAGCACAAACTCATGAAATTGCTTTTGCTGATATTTCTAAAACACAACTTTTAATATTAATTGCTAAAAATATATTAGGAAATGCAGGACCTGTTTTAATAGGTGTAGCCATGGGACTTGCTTGTTTAACAACTTCAATAGGATTAATCTCAGCAGGTTCAGATTTCTTTACTAAAATAACTAATGGAAAATTACCTTATAAAATAAATGCACTTGTTATTTCAGTTATAAGTTTTGGAGTTGCATTACTTGGTGTTGATAAAATAGTAGTTTACTCTGCACCTGTATTAAGCTTATTATACCCTGTTGCTATAACAATGATAGTTTTTGCTTTTATACAAAATTATATAAAGATAAAAGCTGCAAGACTTGGAGTATACACTTCATTAGTATTCTCATTGTTATTATTAATACCTAGTTTAAACTTAAGCTTTTTACCATTAGCTTCTTTAGGCTTTGGATGGGTACTTCCAACAGTTTTAGCTATGGTAATTGGACAAATAGTATTTAAAGATAATAAGGAAATTAAAAATAAATAATATATTAAAAAATGAGTTGTCACACTAAAAAACAGTGTAACAACTCATTTTTATTTATCTATACCAAGTAAATATTTATAAATACTATCCTGACCTTTTCTTACATTATTTTTGAATTCTTCTACTTCTTCTAAAGTCTTTTTATACTCTTTTATTATATAAGATTCTAATTTATATAAAGTATCTAAAGATTCAAAGTTTACCCTACTTTTATAATTTTCAGATTTAGAAGGCACTTCATATGTAAGACCAAGCTCCTCTATGCCGTCCTCTTCCATATTAGTAAGAACATATTGTTTCTTTCCATTAAGCTTTATTCTTAAAAATGAATATAAAGCAGTAAAATCAAGATAAACTCCTTTCTTAGCAGCTTTAAAATAAGACATGTCCATATTATTTCTTATAAGTATATCTTTAACTACATCATAAGCTTGCTTCTCTAATTCTTCTGCTTCCTTTGGATAAGAATTTTCTTTTACAGCCCTGCAATAATCCAAATAAATTTCAGCACAAACCATACAGTCAGTAGATGCTCTATGAGATTCTAAATCCATATTTAAATACTTCTTTATTGTAGGAAGTTTATGATTTTCTATATCTTTATATAGATATCTACTTAAAGTAAGAGTATCTATAACTTCATTTTCAATCTTTTTATTAAGTGGCACTAAATTAGCATTAATATATCTAATGTCAAATTTAGCATTGTGAGCTACAAGAGGGCTATCCCCTAAAAAACTTAAAAACTCTGGCATTACCTTGTCTATAGTTTCTGAGTCTTTAACCATATCATTAGTTATGTTATTAATATTTGTTATAAACTCAGGTATAGGTATTTCAGGGTTTATAAGCTTTTCAAAACTCTGAATAAGCTTTCCATCCTTATATTTTAGTGCACTTATTTCAATAATTTTATCTACAGAACAATCAAGACCAGTTGTTTCAGTATCTACTACAATAAACTCATCATAAACCTTATCACTATATTTAATCTTTTCATTTTTAATAATTACTTTTTCAGCATAATAATCATCTACTGATGGAGGTGAGATTTCATCTATATCAGTAATTTTCTCTTCCACTTCTATAGAAATTCCATCTAAAAGATTTATAAATCTTTTATACTCTTCCTTTACCTTCTCTTCTTCTGGAAGTCTATAAATATATTTTCTACTTCTATCTTTTTCACCTAATAAGTATAGCTTTAAAGCATAATGCCAACGTGAAGCTGTACGATATTCTCTCTTTGACATTTTAACTAAAGTGTGAATAGCAAGGACAAATCCAATTAAAATAAAAGGAAGAACATTTGAAAAAATAAAGATAAAACTTATAATAGCATCCCAATGATATTTACTTAGAATTTTAGTATTAACATTATACTCTTTATCTAATAATTTTAGATCCTCTTTAATATTCTTTTTATTGCTACTTGAATAAGCTACCTTCTTTGATTTTTTAGAACTTGAAGTCCCAGAAGAAGCTGTTCTCATAATATCATTAACTCCAAATGTAGTTTTATGATAAACCTTATTATAGGCAGCCTTCTTAGGGTCATTAATCCATCCCATTCCCTTCTTACCGTATAAAGGATTGATGGCTTTTTTGCCTTTCCTCTTCATCTTGCCAGTAGTTCTGGCTTTAAAGCTCTTTTTTAAACTCGGCTTTCTCATTCCTATTTTCATTTTTTAACTCATCCTTTTTTATGTAATATAATTAAGCTATTAAATTTCAAACTCCTTTTAACTATTATAACTTGTTTTTCTTTTATCTTCCACTTGATTGTTATAATAGATTAATATTTTAAATTATTGTTTTGCATTTTATATGGTTTTTGAACACATCTAAATGTTGCTGTTTAACTAAGGTTAGGTGGATACAAGACGGCAGATTATATGTGGGTTTAAATACATCTACATGTTACTGTTTAACAAAAAGAGGTGGTTTTATGCTTAATAAAAAGAAGAGTTTAAATACATCTACATGTTACTGTTTAACATATGAGAGAAAAAAAGAAGAATTAATTGAAAGTATGTTTAAATACATCTACATGTTACTGTTTAACAGGTACGTATGTAAATAACGTAATGCCATATCCAAGTTTAAATACATCTACATGTTACTGTTTAACGAACTGTATCATCTACAAGCATTACTGATGTAAATGTTTAAATACATCTACATGTTACTGTTTAACAGAGGAAACCCCCACCCTCAATATATGTTAAATAAGTTTAAATACATCTACATGTTACTGTTTAACTCTTATACAAACAAAAATAATTTTCCAGGTAATTAGTTTAAATACATCTACATGTTACTGTTTAACTGTGGAATTAAAATTTTATAATACCAATAGTACATGTTTAAATACATCTACATGTTACTGTTTAACACTGGGAACAATGGCAAAAGAGTAAGCTTAGATCTATGTTTAAATACATCTACATGTTACTGTTTAACCCACCACCAGTAGGAGCTTTAAAACCAAGTGCCTTAGTTTAAATACATCTACATGTTACTGTTTAACCAGGAGCAAAAATGTAAAAGTCTTAAAGAAGCTTAGTTTAAATACATCTACATGTTACTGTTTAACCAAGATATACAAAAAGATGTTATAATAAAAGAGTAGGTTTAAATACATCTACATGTTACTGTTTAACTGAAAGACTACTGTTTTTAAATGATAAATACTCATTGTTTAAATACATCTACATGTTACTGTTTAACCTGTAAGAAAGAAGAATTATAATTACTTTAAAGTACAGTTTAAATACATCTACATGTTACTGTTTAACTGGTTTAGCTTTACTTAAAGATAAATATGTATACTAGTTTAAATACATCTACATGTTACTGTTTAACAAATAACTGATTTACGTGAATCATTAGTTGTTACGTTTAAATACATCTACATGTTACTGTTTAACTGTAATGTATGACAATGCTATAATGTATGGAAATGCGTTTAAATACATCTACATGTTACTGTTTAACAAAAAATGGTAGATGCTTTAGACACACCTACAAATGTTTAAATACATCTACATGTTACTGTTTAACTAAATTATTTTCTTCCTATTTTGACATATGTAAAGTTTAAATACATCTACATGTTACTGTTTAACCATGTTCATTTCCTCTTTTAAGAGCAACTGTTGCAAGTTTAAATACATCTACATGTTACTGTTTAACCAACGTTTTTAAGCCATTCCTTATTTATTATATACCTTCTACCATAAGATATACAGTCATTTCTCAAAAGTTTTTCCAATGGATTTCTAAATCTTAAAAGCTAACAGGCAAATATAACTTAACTCCTTAAACTATCAGTCTTAAAGCTTGTACCATAACTAAAATCCATTGGAAAAGTAATTATTTTTTAAATCCACTTCCTAAAACATAATCTTCAGCATACTTTGTAGAAACAGTGCTAGTTATTACATCTCCTGGTGGTACATAATGATTTACTTTATAGCTATATTTACTGTTAGCATTACTAATAGTAAATACATCACTTACTGGATCTATATCTTCAGTACACCAGCCTCTAAAGTTTCTCCAATTTTCAGGACTTATAACACTTATGCTACTTAAATTTATAACAGGTTCTTCAGTAGTTATTTTATTATAAACCTTTCTAATATCATCATCAGTGCCTCCTAAAGCACATAACTTACACCAATGAAGATACATCTCCCACTCAGGACATATCCAGTTTCCACCTGATTGCTTAGCTGAAGTTTCTGTACGCCAGCTTTCAGAAAGAAGGCAGTTTATATAATCCTCTTTATTAAAGTTTGGAAAGTTACATTTAAAATATTCAATGCAAAGTGGAGTTAGGGAGTTATGATATAACTCACTTATCTCCCTTACTGCATTATCAAGTTTTGATATATCTATTCTAGATGAAAATTCTCCATTATATATTAAAAGCTTTTTTGTCATTAATGCTTTGCAGCCTTTATCATAATCATAATTTAGAATTTTAGATACATCATCTTTAGTAAAGTTTATATCCTTTAAAAATATATCTTTATAGCTACTTTTAGCCTTTTTAGGTTTTCCATTTATCTTACTTAAAATATAATTAATAAACCATTTTGTAACTACAGATTTATTAGTCTCAGGAAGATATTCACTTTCCTTATAATTAAAGTATTCCTTAATATCCATAAACTACTCCCTATCAGCTATACTTATGGAAAGCTTGCAGCTATTTGTAATAGTTTTTCCTTCTACAGGGACATCTGCTAAAATAGTGAATATTTGATTTTCACATGGTTTAAGCTCTGCTGTATCATCCTGTTTTATATATGCAACATTTGTATCTTTATCTACATAGAAATTAAAACCAGGCATTAAATCAGGGCTTACTCTCCAAACTGCATCTGGAATTGATATACTTTTAAAGTATGTCATAACATATTGGCTCTTACCATAAACTAAGGCTTCAAATGGATTTGGAGAACATACTATATCACTTACTGCTATTCTTTCGCTCTTTATTGTAATATCAGTTTTTGAATCTCCTAAGGATACTTCATTATCTAAGTTAAGGAATTTATTTGATGTATTATGTTTTAAATAGAATGTAGATTTCTTAACAATGCTGCCTTCTTTTTCAGCCTTACATGTACAATCTCCACTCCACTTTAATTTTTCCATTTGTTTATTGTATTCTTCAATTTCCTTTTGATCATATCTGCCATCTCCTTTTCTTTCAGGATATTTTGGAGAAGGTACAGATTTTAATTTATTATCTTCTACTGTTAAATAAACAGCTTCTACAGTATCATCATTTATATAGTGAGTAGTATAAATATAAGAATCACCATTTTCATCTGTAGATAAACTCCATACCATATTATTTGAATAGTCAAATTCCTTTAGAGATATTGAATTATCTTCATTTAATGCTAAAGCCTTATTTTCTGCTTTGTTAAAGAAGCTTATTCCATTTACAGCTGTGCTTCCTTTCATAGCTTCTGTACTTATATACTCTAAAGCACATTCATATTCCATTCTTAGGTTTGTACCACTTAATGTTTCTAAAACAAAATCTTCAAATGGATCATCTGGTTTTTGTGTAGTCATAATAACAATACCTATAATAAATCCTGCAACTGCAGCAACAAAAGCTAAAGCTCCTACAGCAGTACATAAAGCTGGTAATACTCCAGCAGTTATTGCAAGGCCTGACAGGGCAAAGTTTCCTACAATTGCTACTAACTGAAGACAACTTGAAGCTAATAAAAGGGAGTCCATTGCAATTTCAAGGGATGTTTTATCATTCTTTATTGCTAAAGAAGTTGTTATTATTGATACTATAGATAATACTGCTCCAATAGTACCAATTACAGCTTTAAAGGTATTACCAAATAATCTTACTACTATATTTGAACTTACACGGGATTCTAATGAAGTACTTTCCTTTAAAAAGAATTTAGCTGTAGATGATGTTAAGCCATCAATGGCTACTGCTGCTCTATTTGCTACTTCACCAACACCTAAGAACATTTTACAAGCATCCCAAAAGCCTGATAAAGAATGCCATACTACACATACCTTTGCTATTCCAAGGCCTATATAAAGTATTCCTCCAACTAAAAAGGCTGAACAAGCTCCAAAGAAATATACTTTTTCTGAAACAGTCATTTCCTTATAACTCTTTTGTATAAAAACCATTCCAATTATACTTGCTGCATATGAAAGAGCAATAATTGAAGCAAAACCAGCTACATATCCTTGAATTTTACTTCCTGCTATTTTTTCAAAGTTATTTATTATTACTTTCCAGCTTGATCCTGCACCTGAAACAGCTATAGCAGATTTTAGTGCATCTAAATATTTTTCACATACTTCTCTATTCTGAAGCTGAGATTGTATTTCTATAGTAGCTTCTCTTATAGCTTCATCTCCTGAATTAACATGGTCTTTGCAAAACTGATTTAAGATTTCATAATATACTTCACTAAAGTCTTCAAACATATTTGGATAATCTGCCATCTGAGGTATTACAGATGTTAATAAAGAAACTCTTAAAGCATCCATAAAGGCACTTCCAAAGGTAATTTGATCTGGGTTTGTTACATTTCCTTCAAGCATTTCAAAAAGGGCTGAGTAGTTTTTAATTTCTTCACTTACACTTTGAGCTAATGTACCTGAAAGCATCTTCATTTCAAGCATAGGTATATAGGTTTTCATTAAATAGTAGTAAAGATTAAATGCCCAATAAAGCTTTTGACTCACACCCCACTTTTCAAGTTTATCTAAGTCTTCTAATATTTCTTTCAAGTTATTTTGAACTGATTCCTCTGTAGAATCTCCAAACTTCTTTACATAAGTTGATTTTATATATTTAATACCATCTTTAATCTTTTGGTCATAGTTTCCATACTTTTGATCATCTAAATACTTTTGCATATCACCATATTTTTGAATAAAATGATATCTGTAAAGTTTATCACTTTGTCTCTTATAAACATTACTATTTGCACATATAGATTTAAGTTTATATTCAGCTCTCATTGTATTTATTTGTTTTACATAATCTGAGCCAGTCATCTTTCCTAAGGATGAAGCTAAAAATGGAACTTGAAGTTCTTTATAAAAGTCTTTAGCATCTTTAGAATCTTCAGCAATAGAACGAACTACACTATTAAGGGCTGGAGCTTGCTCACCATAATATTTCTTTCTTAAATCATCATCCATATAGTTTAAGATAATTTTATAAAAATCATCCATTGACTCTTTACCTGGTGCATCATATCTATTATTATTTTCATCTGTTACTATTGGATTCATAGCAATAAGTCCATATATATCTAAATTACTTTCAGCTGAAATAGATGTTATTTTATTTGTTAAAGGAATTACTTTTTTGAAGGAATGTAAAGCTAAACTACTATCAGCTTTAAAGTCTGAAATAAATTCTCCTTGAATTGCATAAATATTATTGTTGCAGTCATAATATGCTCCATAGAACTTAGAACCTAGTTCATCAAAATAAAATTCTGCATAAGATGGAAATACTGTTTTTATATCATTATCTTTTCTTTCCTCTGGCAAAATACTACTGTCCAAATTAGTAAATTGCATTGTTAAAACATTTTCTCTACTCATTACTACTCTGTCTGAACTTGTATTTTCCATAGGAGCTAAATCTGTAAATTTTAAGTCTTTAAACTGAGTTTCTATTTTCTTTAAAGGCATAACTGGATCTTTATCGTCATACACATCATAAGCAAATTCAAGCTCGCCCTCTTTCCAGTTAGCATTTTTCCAAGCAGCACTATTGGTATCAATATTAAACTTTCTTAATGTCTTATCATAAGTTACTCCAGCATTTATAGATATTTTTGTTTTAAAAGGTAATGCCCATGGCTGAAGTTCTACAATATAATCTTTATTATTTACAGTAATATGAGCATGTCCTTCTCCCCCCACAACTTGAAGTTCTGCTCTAATATCCACATCATTTTCTTTATGCCTTATATAGTATTTCTTATTGAATAAGTCAATTTTAATAGATTCTGGAGGTATATAATAATTATCTATATATATTCCTCCATCTTTTTTTCCAAAATCCTCAAAACATAAAATAAGTTTTTCAGTCATTAAATTTTCATTTAATAAAGTATTAGAACTACTTATAATACCTTTAAAATATTGTGTATTTTTCATGACAATCCCCCTTAATATACTTTTTTACAAGATAAATTGTATCAAATTACTTTTTTTGAATCAAATTCTATTTTTATCATTTTTTAGAAAAATACAAAAATAAAGATTTTTTTCTTCAAAATATAACCTTTTTCAAATTTTTATTAGTTCTTTATAAAAGCTGTATTTTTAAATAGAGTGATAAGTAAAACTAGCTATTCAAATATAGGTGGACGTCCCTTAAAGTTCGTGCTTAAATAAGGATGTTCTCCTTTTATATTTATTGGATTTTCATCAGATTTTGAAAATATAAATTTAAAAAGAGCTAAATAATTTGCTAAATATTTTGTTGATACCCCTCTATAAACAGCTATAAATCTCTTTAAGTTGCTATGAAGACTATTTATTTTTTGAATATTATACTGTTTTAAGCTA
>NZ_FPBY01000051.1 GCF_900116755.1 Clostridium sp. DSM 8431 | reverse complement strand
AAAGTTTCCGAAATGGAGTTCCGGCTAATCCTGTTTTACTTGAATATTATAAAAAGCTAAGTGAATCTAAACCTAAAAAAGTAGCTATTGGAGCTGTAATGCACAAATTAATTAACCACTTTTTTGCAATACTTAGGGATAAAAAGCCCTTTGAATTACGATTACCTGAAGTGCATAAAAAATTATATTTAAATAGTAATTTACACGAAGTAATATAACATATAATTTAAAACACACTCTTGTCCATTATTCGTAAAATAATAATGGTTTATTAAGTGTACCCTTTTTTAAAAAATTATTTTTTAAAATTTTTTATTTTTTTTTGTATAACTGGTCTAATATTATATTTAATGAGTACTTTTTACATCTTCTTTCGAAGACAAAAGCATTTATTATAAATACCCTACTCCATATTCATATATCCTTTTAATTTTAACTACTTTGTTTTAAAAAACAATATCATTCTCAATATAAATTAATTATACTAAAAAATCGCTGTAGGCTTAATACCTACAACGATTTTTTAATTAAAGAAGTTTTTTTCCTGATTTTATACTTTTCTCAACATCAACGCTATATTATAAATTAATAAAAATATTGTTTAAATTTTATCTTTTATACAAAGATTTAGGCATTGGAACTTCACCCAGCATCCAAAATATACACATATTTGAAGATGTCTTAGCAATAAGCATTGCCACAGTAGAAATAAGTAACGCTAATATTTTTTTTATTTTAAATATTTTCATATCCTACACCCCCCTGTAATTATTTACATTATAACATTTTAACTCATCTTATTACAATATAAGTTAATATATTAATAATATTTTAAACCTCCATAGCTATTTCCCCAAGTTTCTTATAGCATTTATAAATACTAAATTAAATGTAATTTAATTAAATATAAAATGTTATTATATTAACCCCCAATCCACCAATCTTTTTTATCTTAAAATACTATCACTCTAAGCTACAATCTATTCTTCCATTCTATAGATTATAATTTACATACGAATAGTATTTATAAGTAATATTACAAAAGATAAAGAGATGACCTCTGCTTCTCTGCAGAAATCATCTCCTTTTTAATAACCTAAGTTACTATCAGCTTAATACTAGATTAATGCCTTTAATGCAACTAAGTCGAAGAAGTTAATTACTCCATCTTCATTAACATCAGAGTTTACTTCATTAACTTTAATATTACTTTCTCCACCAGCATTTACATATTTTCTTAATAATGTGTAATCTGATAAATCAATAGCTCCATCGCCATTAACATCTCCTAGTGGCACTGCAACATCATTATGATCATCTAAGTAAGAAGCAGCCCATGCAAGTGGTGCATTCCAGTTGATTGTACATTCGTTAGTTGACCATGATTCTATATTATCCATGAAGCATTTTTCTGATGGTTTAGATCCTGCAGCCCATCCAGAACCCTTAACCCATGGATCTTGAAGTCCTGAGTTTGGACCACCTGAAACAACACCAGCTGGAGCATGTGGGAATGAATTATCACATTGATATGCCCACCATCTGTGATGTGGATTTTGTAATGGTTTAGTACCATATCCTGTTACATAACACTTAGTATTTGGGTTATCTCCTAGTAAGTAATCCATAGCTCTATTAGCAGCATTTAAATACTTAGCATTACCACTAACGTCATTAGCATATCCGAAAAGAATCATTGTATTCATTACAAATGAGTTAGATCCCCATGGAAGTCCATGAATAATATTACCTCCAACTTCAATGTCTGATTCAGTTATAGGAGTTCCATAACCTTGGTTTTCTTGATTGCTTATAAATACATCAGCAGCCTTTGTAACATTTTCTTTAGCCTTTTGTAAATCAGCTGCTGGTAAGTTGTTCTTAGATGCTAATAATGTTAATGTACCTAAACCTTCTACATTCCCCCAGTCAAAGCATCCTGAAAGACCATTATCTTCACCACCAGTTAATGCTGTTGGCATTGTTAAATAGTATTCGCTTGATTTAGCATCATTTAAATAAGCACTGTCTCCAGTTGTAGCAAATAATTCACATGCTGCCCAGTAGAATTCATCACTTACTTTAGTATCTCCGTAAGCTCCTCCACCTACACCAGCTGTTATTGGTGCTAAGATGTTAGGGTATTTTTGAGCTGCTGCATAAGCTTTCTTAGCTGCTGCTAAACATTTATTTGAGAATGCTGGATCTAAATCCTTCCATAAACGAGCACTTTGTGCTGCTGCTGCTGCCATATTTAATGTTGCTGCAGTTGAAGGTGGTTGAAGGTGACGTTCTTTTGGATCTTCATCTGGTCTTACAGCTAGTCCAGTCCATGTATCATCATGAGCTTTATGGTGAACCATACCTGCATATTTATAACCATCTGGAACTTGCATCTTTAATAATACTTCCATGTTGTAACGTGCTTCATCTAAGATATCTGGGTTTCCATTTCCGCTTTCAGGAATGTTCATGCTTCCATCAGCATATGGAGCCTTAGTCATATCTTCACCTGCATTTAATGCACGTTCATATTGGTTTTGAACTGTCCATGTAGAAATACCACCATTAACAACGTATTTACCATGGTCACCAGCATCATACCATCCACCTGTTACATCTAATGAATAACTTTCATTGTACCAAGTCTTTCCTATATTGTCTGGACCTAATTTAGTACAAGTTAAAACGTCACTTGTATGTCCTGCTGGTCTTGCTATTTCTGTTTGACCATCAGTATATTTTTCTTCTATAGGAATACCACTTCTGTTATAGTAGAAGTATTTAATTGCATCATGTTTTAATTTTGAATATAAGCTATCACCTATTGTAAATGGTGCACTTTCACTTAATACTTTAATGTCTTCATTAACATCATCATTGTGTTCTGGAATAACATTCTTAGAATCTACAACAATTTTATATCCTTCTCCAGCAACCTTATAGTCTGAGAAATCTATTTTATGAACGTTATCTCCTGATGCTGCATCCTTACCAAATACAGTAGTCATACCAGTCTTAACTGTATCTCCATTTGCATTAACTAAGCTCCAAGCAACTGGCTTAGTATCAGATAATACAGCTGTTGCTTTCTTTTCTCCTCCTGTAAAGTAACCAACTTGGTTTGCCTTTACTGCATAATCAGTATCATCATATTCTACTTCGTATCCTGGGAATTGGCTATCCTTAATACTTACATGAGAGAATGTGAAAGTGTATTTTTCATCTTGTCCAAGACCTTGTGGTGCACAGTCACCAGCTAAATGGAATGCCATTTCAAGCTTGTTTTCTTCTCTGTTAGATGAAGGTGATTTTGATGAATCAGTAAATGTGAAAGTCTTCTTTACAACCTTAGTTTGGTTAGCTTGTAAATCTACTGGTTGCCATCTCATTGCATTATCGCCAGAACCTTCTCCATCACCATTCCAGTATTCATTGTAATCTCCATCTTGTTGTCCTATTTTAGGATAGATCTTACAGTTGTGGTCAGCCTTTACTGTATATTCTACTGTATAAGTATGACCTTTTATAAGTTTTAATCCTCTATGACGGAATTGAACTGCCCATCTTAAGTCTTTATCATATCTTTCCTTATCACAGTCAGAAAGGTCTACAGTGATTTTGTATTCTCCATCTTTAATTTCAAAGCTTGATTTAGCTGGAGCAGTTTCAACTACGTTCCAAGGTAATCCCTTTCCATCTTTGAAATCATTATTTTGTATTAAATCCCCTTTACTAATTACCTTAGTAGCAGCGCTAGCACTTTCAGTATTGAAACCAACTGGTGCAACCATTACGGTTGCAGCAGTGGCAACTGAAAGGGCAATGCATAATATTTTTTTCTTTAACATTGTTTTTCCCCCTCAAAACATATTTTTAATTTAAATTAAATTCATTAGATTTTGTTCTTTAATGCAACTAAGTCAAAGAAGTTAACTACTCCATCTCCATTAACATCTGCATTTGCTACATCAATTTTGATGTTGCTTGATTCTCCACCATTATTTAAGTATTTTCTTAATAATGTGTAGTCTGATAACTCAATAGTTCCATCTCCATTAATATCACCAGTAACATCTGGGAATAAGATTTCATGAGTACCATAAGCTAAAGCTGCATCAACTTGTGCCCAATATCTGTGGTAAGTCATGCTTGCAGTTGTATTAGTGTCATAAGCTGCTTTTACCTTAGCGTAGTCTGGATCATTCTTATATCCTGAACGTATATCTATAAACTTAACTCCTGACTTAATTACATCTCCGTTACCCATCTTTCCAGTGAATGAACTTGGAATATATATTTCACTATCAAAGTAGTTCTTAGGATTTATTTCTTCTGCCTTAGCTATACCATAGTCATCTTTGTAGCTATTCCACATGATATCAAGGATCTTTTCACCAGTTTCCTTAGTTGCTGCTGTAGTATCTGTATCTGCATAGTTATACTTGTTGTTTGCAGCACTGATATAGAATAATGTGTTAGCATATGAACCTGCAACTCCGATATCAGCATCAGTGTAAGCATCAACAGTAACATGTAAGTTGCTATTGTCGCTAGTCTTATTCTTTTCATCCCAAGTACCTGGTTGACCTGACCATCCAAGGTTTGCTGGCATTTGATATGAATCACTTGTGAACTTAGTATTATTCATAGCCCACTTAGCCCACTTATTAAGAACTGATTGAGCTCTAACATCTCCAGTTTCATAATAGTATTCAGCTAGACGTTGTAATGACCATACTTGCATACCAAACCATCTATTACTTGGTGGATCTAAGTATACTGGAGCTTCATCATAAACCATTCCGTAGAATGTTGAGCTTCCTGCTGGATATTTTTGATAGCTTCCATTATCAGTAGTGTAAGAGTTAGTACATCCACCAGCTATAGCACCTTCATCTGATTGTAGCCATTGATATAATTCAACTTGTCTTTCCAAACTTTGAGTCCAGTCTTGTTTACCAGTCTTAGTCTTAGAAGTAAAGTCCTTAGTACCATTATCAGCATTATCATTAGATAATATCCATGCAGCCATTGGGTTTTGGTATCCAAAGTGGTTATGAGAACATCCAATTCTCCAAGCCCATGAACCATTCCATGATTGTTCAAAATCAGTATCAGCTCCCCATGAATAGTACCATCCAAGTAAGTAATGTTTGTTAGTACCTGAAGCATATGCATTATCTTGGCATCCAATTGCTCTGAAGTATTTATCAAACATTGAATATCTTAAATAATCTCCAAGTTTTGTTGCTTTAGCAACATCAGCAGTTACTTGGCTTTGTCCCTCATTATCATCTTTAGACCATTTATCAGCCCAGTAAGTTGCTTGAATAGCTCTTGCATCAGCATCTGAAGCTATTGTATATCTCCATTGGTGAGTATCTGAACCATTGAATAATTTTAAGAATCCAGCTTTATCTCCAGCTCCATAAGTCTTACAATCATCCCATGATGGATGTGTTACAGTCTTAAATGCTGATTCATTAGCTCCTCTTTGATAAGTGTTGATGAATACTGGTTCACCATCTTGAGTGTATCCTGAAGAACCATCTTCTCCATGAGTACCATATCCATACCAGTTATCTGTATCTAGTAACCAGTGCATACCATAAATATTATCAGTCTTATAAGTTGATTTTAATTCTTGGCTTAATGTATCTTTACCAACATGAGTTTGACCATTACATTCTGTTGGATATTTGCTTGTTGATAAAAATTCTTCAGCATAATCAGCTGGATCGTCTGCCTTATATGCATCATTATTTGGTTGATCCTTATCTTGTGGAATTATATAAGTTTCAAGTGATTTCCAAGCATCACTGAATTGAGTCCAGTCACCTGTAAATTTACCATACATAGCTTCTAGCCATACATAGTAACTATAAGTTTCACTTGTAGTTTCATGACCATAGTCAGGACCTTCACAAAGGAAAGTTTCACGGCTGTGATATGGAATCTTTAATCCATTATCCATTTGTCTATAGTATCCATTTGAAGGATCATTAAGATTCTCTCTTAATTCTAAGAATCTGTCCTTGTATTGAGTTGCGCTTGCTGTATCAGTTAATAAAGGTGTAACTAAGAAACCTGCGCTTAAAGCTGCTGCTAACATCAATTTAAATCTTGCTTTAATCATTTTTATTCCCCCTAAATTTTATTTTTATGTGAAATCATGGATGACACATATGAAATAATTTGTTCACTACTATGACATCCAAAATCAACAAACTATTTAATATTTAAAATTATTTATATTAATGCTTTTAATGCTACTAAGTCAAAGAAATTAATATTTCCATCTTCATTAACATCAGCATTTTCTGTATTAATTTTTATATTGCTATTTTCTCCACCATTATTTAAATACTTTCTAAATAATGTGTAGTCTGATAAATCTATTTCTTTATCATCATTTACATCTCCAAATAATTTACCTGTAGGTATATCTATAGGTGGATCTATAGGTATTTCTCCTGAGCAATTAAGTTCTACATAACCAGCTAATGCTCCAACCCATCCTGCATTGTAGTCAAGTGCTACTTCAGTGTAAGTATACTCATCTAATTCATCTTTAAATGTTCCATCACCTTTAGGACCACCTACTAATGCTCCTGTAAGAACATATTTATTTGGAAGAGTTTTGTAATTTGCATCCTTTTCTTTGTCATAACCATTTGCAGCTCTATGATGAGCATGTTGTGGCCACTTGTTTCCAAATCCCACTTGATATGACATTTTATCTGGATTATCACCTAATATATAATTAATTTGTGAACTTGCAAAATTAGTTAATGCGCTACTTGGGTTTATCTTATTGTATACTAATGCAAGCATAGACTCTGCTGCTGTATATCTTAAAGAACCCCAATCATCTCTGATTTTAATACCGCCTTTTACTGGTCTTAAGTCGTTTTCCCAGTAATTTAAATTGTATTCAATGGCTTTTTTATAAGTTGCATCTTTAGTTATCTCATATAACTTTAATACAGTTGGAACTTTCATATCATTCCAGCACATAGTCCAGTTTGATTCAAGCCATGGATTTTCTTTTACTAAGAATTGCTTAGCTTCATTTAAATAACTTTGATCCTTAGTTGCTTCATATAACCATGTAGCTCCCCAGGCCATATCATCACTATAGCTACCAGAAACATAGAAATTATATAAATCATTTCTTCCTGGGTTAGCTTTACCCATTTCATATAATTCTTTTGCTTCTTTTAAACACTTCTCAGCATAAGCTGAATCCTTATCTTTATAATTTAAATACATAAGAGCTAATGCAGCTGTTGATTCACCTAAAACATCTGATGCACTATGAGCTGAATCAGCTATCCTAACACTTTGTCTTAATGTTGGTCCATCTTGTTCATTTTCAGGTGCTCCCCAATAATTATGATCTTGATCTCCATCTCCAACTTGATATACAAACTTACCGTCAGCATAATGACACTTAATAATATAGTCTGTAAAATATTTCAACTGTCCAAGCTGTTTGTTATATGCTCCAGCTTTTTTAAAACCATCTTTAAATTCATATAGAGCCCATCCCATTACTGAAGCTGAGTATGATTGTGGAAGTCCAAACTTAACACAGTCTCCTGCATCATGATATCCACCAGTTAAATCAATCCCCAGGTTTTTTCCATCATTTAAATGACATGGTCCTCTCCAACTAAACACATTATCATTAGCTACTTCCTTGCCACATTTATTAGCGTCATAAAAATTTACAGAATCCTTTAATGCAGTTTTATATTCATCATCTGTGAAAGCATAGGCTTTTGCTCCAGGTACTGCTATCGATAATCCCATAATTACAGAAAGCATATAAGCTAGAGCTTTATTTCTCCTTAACATATCATTCTCCCCACTTTACATCTATTTTTTATATTAAAGATTTTAATGCTACTAAATCAAAGAAGTTTACATTTCCATCTTGATTTATATCTGAGGCTTCTTCATTTATTTTTATTCCTATCATTCCATTATTTAAATACTTTCTAAATAATGTGTAATCACTTAAATCAACTACTTCATCACCATTAATATCCCCATATAATATTTCTTTTTCTTTCTCTGGTTCTATTCCTGAAATCAATACTCCATCATCATATACTGGAATCTTTGATGTTTGTATAGGTGTTTCCCCTGCTGTCATTTGAATTCCTTCAAAAGAGAAATCATTTGAATTATCCCAAACTACCTTTTCAGGTGCAGCTAATCTAAATTGTACTTCTGATCTATGTGCTGATTGTCCTCCTGGATAAATCTTAGTTCCTGTATAATCACCAATTACATAATAAATATGTTTTTCTTCATCCCATGGTAATAATTCTGACATCTTAGCACCTTGATTGTAATTTGTAGTTATTTTTACATCACTTGCTGTATATCCAGCTTCATATAATTCACTTAAATCCACAAAATATTTAAACGATAGCTTATCTCCAACTTTTGCTGGCCATCCTGAATTGTTATATAATACAGCTTTAATTTCCATAAAGTTTTTGTCTTTAGCATTTACTGCTGCAGAAACAAAGTATTCATCGTTGGTCTTTTCCTCAATACTCTTAAAGTCTTTTATTGGATCTCCACCATATTCTTTATACATCTTTGCTAGTGCTCCGACAAATCCTGCATTATAATCACAAGCTGGCTCATTACAATTGAAATCTGAATTAATATCCTCATATGAATCATCATCTAAAGATTTAGGTCCTCCAACAAGTGCACCATAAATAATATGTCTTGAATATCCTGGAACAGTTTTATCATCAAGCCATGATGCTTGCCCATCTCTATGGTGTATATTCTTAGGATAGTTTTCTCCAAATCCTTGAACAAAACTTCTTCCTGTACTTCCAAGTGCATAGTTTACTTGGCTTTCTAAGAAGTCTTTATAATTTTCTGCTTTATCCTTAGGACATCCATCCCATTCAGCATATACTCCAGCTAAAAATGCTGTTGCTTCTGCATATCTAAGTGAACCCCAGCTATTTAAGAAAGCTTCACCTTTCTTTGTATATGTTATACGTTGAATACCATTTCCATCATTGTATCCTGTTGTCCACCAATCTAAATTTCTTTCTGTACTTTCTTTATAAATATCTTTATTTGTTATTTTAGCTAAAAGCACTTGAGTACCATAATGTACATCATCCCAGCATTGACCCCATCTATATCCAATGATATTTGTCTGCTGTTCTGTTGCCCAATTTAAAACATAATCTTCTGCCTTTTCTAAATAAGTATCATCATTAGTTGCTAAATATAGCCAAGTTGCAGCCCATGTAAGTTCATCCCAATAGCCACTACTTACTTTATAGAAGCCATCTGCTGCTTTATATCCAGCATCACTCTTTGTTTCATCTGCAAATTCAAATACCTGCTTAGCATGCTCTAAACATGTATCTGCATAATCTGAATCTGAATCTCTAAATATTATTGAAGCTGATGCAAGAGCTGCTGCTGTTTCACCACATACTGATGATCCTGGATGTTCTTCATCAAGTGTATATGTAGGTCTATTCATTTGCATTACTTCTGCAGGCCCCCACCACTTATGATCATCTTCAGCATTTCCAACTTGATAGTAATAAAGACCTTTCTTTGGGCTACATTTTATTAAGTAATCGTCAGCCCACTTTATTGCATTCATCATATATGTTAATTGCCCGCTTTTTTCATAGGCATCCTTATCTTCGTATACAGACCATGCCAACATTGTTGCACTGTATGACATTGGTAAATTAAACTTCACATGATCTCCGGCATCATACCATCCGCCTGTAAGATCGGTATTTACATCAGCACCATCATTCATTGCTGAATCGTCTCTCCAGTTATCTCTCTTATCTTCTGGTAATTTTCCTGAACGTTGAAATTCATAAAACATTATTGATTTTTGGAGTGCTTCTCCATAATTAAAATTATTTTTGTTATCTACATTATCATTTAATTCTTCTACCGCTTCTTCAGCATTTACAGGTATCTTTGGTAATATAAAGGATGACACTAAAGCTAAAATCATCGCTGTTATTATACTTTTCCTGTATTTCATCTACTTTAACTCCTTTTTATTAACCTGGTTTCTATGAACTCTCATAGAAACCAAGTTTTATATTTAATTATTCAACAATTATTTTTCCTGCTTTATATTCTGCAGCAACTGGTTTAAATGCTGAATCTGAGAATGCAACATCTGTAATAACTACAGGTATTTCAGTTCCACTTGCTAATCCTGCATCTAGATTTATTGTAAGAGTTCCAAATAGTACATCTCCAGTAACTCTAATTCCTGTTGCTTCCTTAGGGAATACTGAATAAGCAAATGCTGTCTTACTCTTCTTATAGTAGTTAAATGCTACATCTGTACCCTTAGGTAAGTTTGCATTCTTAGTGAATTTTGAGTAAGTTGCTCCTTCACTATCTGCATAATTGAATGTTACTCCATATACTGCAGTTGTTTCTGGAATGTGCATATATACAGGAACCTTAACTGTGCTTCCTGCAGCAGCTTTTACTGTATCAGCTGATACTGATAATGAATTTTGTACTGGATCTTCTTCCTTTGCCTTTACAGTAACAGTAACAGTCTTTGAAACCACCTTACCATTCTTTTCAAAATTGAATGTTATTGTCTTAGTTCCTGCTTCTGTAAAGTTAGACTTATCAAGTGTTACTTTACTTCCTGATACTGTATTAACTGAAGCTCCATCAATTCCTTTTAATTTTCCGCCTTTAACATCTATATTTGCTACTACATCTTCTGCACCAGCTTCAACTTCTGAATTTACTAGTGTTACTGTTGGTTCATATGCTTCTAATTCCTTAATAGTTACAGTTTGAGCAACTGATTGAACTTTTCCATTCTTTTCGAATTCAAATGTTACTGTTGCTTTTCCTGTCTTAGCATTGAAATATGATTTATCAATTGTTACAGTGCTTCCATTTTGAGTATATTTAGCACCTTCCTTGATTCCTGTTAATTTTCCGCCATCTGCATTTATTACAGCTGTTATATCAGCTTCATTATTCTTATCAAATTCTGAACTATTTAATTTAGCTGATGGGTTCCATACCTCTTCTTCTTCTTTTTGAATATTAACTGCTCCAGCCTTATATTCTGCAGTAAATTGTCCGCATACACCTTCTTCATCATCAAAGTAATTTAATTTTGAATCTGTGATTTTAACTGTTGCTGTTCCAGTAGCATCATCTTTTGCCTTAAATGTAAGGTTTAATAATACTCCATCAGCAGTTATTGCTTGTTCATCTTCATCACTGATTAAGTATTGTATTCTTACTTTTCCATCTCCAAGATCTTTAACTTCGAATGAATCATCAAAGCCATCTGTTAATCCTGCTCCTAATGGTTCTACAAATTCTAACTTACTTGCATCATATTCTACTGTTATTTCGTTATCTAATAGAGCATAATCAGATTTGAAGTTTGATAATGTAACTGGTACATCTACTTCTTTTCCAGCTTCAACATTAACAGTTCCAACTTCTAATACTAAAGATTCTACTACAGGAGTTTCTTTTTCCTTAATAGTTACTGTCTTAACAACAGTATTTGTTTCTCCATCCTTTTCGAATTCAAAAGTTAAAGTAGCTGTTCCTGTCTTGTCTGCAAAATAAGATTTATCAATTACAACTTTGTTTCCTGATTTAGTAACCTTTGAAGTTTCTTTAACTCCCTTGAATGTTCCATTTGTATTAATTGTAGCTGTTATATCTTCTGGTGCATTCTTATCAAATACTGAGTTATTCAAGTTAACTTCTGATACTAATGGATCTGGTGTTACTTCATCCTTTGAAACCTTAACAGCTCCATTTACATAGTTTGTTTTAAATTGCTTGCATTCTCCAGCTTCATCATCAAAGTAATTTAATTTTGAATCTGTAATCTTAACTACTGCAGTTCCTTCTGCTTTTGCCTTGAATGTAAGGTTTAATAATACTCCATCAGCAGTTATTGCTTGTTCATCTTCATCACTAATTAAGTATTGAACTCTTACTTTTCCATTTCCTAAATCTTTAACTTCGAATGAATCATCAAAGCCTTCAGTTAATCCTGCTCCTACTGGTGCTACAAATTCTACTTTGCTTGCATCATATTCAATAGTTAATTCATTATCTAATAGAGCGTAGTCGCTTCCTAAGTTTGATAATTTAACTGGAACATTAACTTCTTCTGAAACCTTAGCATCAACTGTACCAACTTCTAATTCTACAGGTTCAACGCCTACAATATTAACAGCTCCATTTACATATTTAGCTTTAAATTGCTTGCATTCTCCAGCTGCATCATCGAAGTAGTTTAATTTTGAATCTGCAATCTTAACTTCTGCAGTTCCTTCTGTACTCTTTGCCTTGAATGTAAGATTTAATAATACTCCATCAGCAGTTATTGCTTGTTCATCTTCATCGCTGATTAAATATTGAATTCTTACTTTTCCATTTCCTAAATCTTTAACTTCGAATGAATCATCAAAGCCTTCAGTTAATCCTGCTCCTACTGGTGCTACAAATTCTACTTTGCTTGCATCATATTCAATAGTTAATTCATTATCTAATAGAGCATAATCGCTTCCTAAGTTTGATAATGTAACTGGAACAGTAACTTCTTCTCCAGCCTTAACGCTAGCTGTACCAACTTCTAATGTTAAAGGTTCTATTACATATTCTTTTACAGTAACAGTCTTACTAATAGATTTTGTTTGTCCATCTTTTTCAAAGTTAAATACTACCTTTGTAGTTCCAACCTTTGTGAAGCTAGATTTATCAAGTATTACTTTGTTTCCTTCTACAGTATACTTAGCTCCATCAACGCTTACTAATTTTCCACCTTGAACATCTACATCTGCTACTACATCTTCTTTTCCAGCAAAAACTTCTGATTTTTCTAATTCTACTGATGGCTTATATTCTATTTCTTTAATAGTTACAGTCTTAACTATGCTTACTTCTTTTCCATCTTTTTCGAATACAAATGTTAAATCAGCAGTTCCTTTTTTATTTGAGAAATAAGATTTATCAATTACAATCTTATCTAATGATGTATCAACACCTGAAATTTCCTTGATTCCTTTAAATTCTCCACCATCTGCATTTACTGTAACTGTTATATCTTTTGGATTAGCCTTATCAAATCTATTAGTTGATAGATCTGCTTTTGGAGTCCATAGACCAACATTAACAGCACCATCTGTATATCTAGCTTTGTAGTTTCCTACAACTCCAGCTTCATCATCAAAATTGTTTAATTTTGAATCTACTATTTTAACAGAAGCAACTCCAGATACACCATCTTTTACCTTAAACTTAAGGTTTAATAATATACCATCAGTAGTTATTGCTTGTTCATCTTCATCACTGATTAGGTATTGAACTCTTACCTTTCCATTTCCTGCATCCTTAACTTCGAATGAATCATCAAATCCTTCTGTTAATCCTGCTCCAACAGGTGCTACAAACTCTAATTTGTTTGTATCATATTCAATAGTTAATTCATTATCTAGGATTGCGTTTCTATCTCCAAGTCCTGATAAGCTAACTGGAACTTCTACTTCTGTACCAGCATAAGAACTAACAGTATCTACTTTTAAATCTACTGGTTCTTGTTCTGCTATTAATACTGAACCTCCAACTAAATCTGGGTTAAACTTGCCTACTGTTCCTAATTCATCATTAAATGAATTGAATACTGGATTTGTAAGTGTTATTTCTGAAACTCCATCCTTTGCAGTATCTTTAACTTTAAATCTAAGGTTAAATAATACTCCTTCGCTACTTATATCTTGTTCATCATCATCACTAATTAGATATTGAACTTTTACTTTACCGTTTCCTGCATTCTTAACTTCAAATGAATCATCGAAGCCTTCTGTTAAACCTGCTCCTTCAACTGATTCAAATTCAAGAGCATTTGAATCATAAACTACAGTTACAGCATAATCTAATAGTAAGTCTTCAGTATTACGATCAGTTAATCTAACTGGTACTACTACTTCGTCTCCTACTCTTCCAAATACTTGATCATCCACATCAATTGTAAATGGTCTTATAATCTTAATATCTAAATCTGTTCCTGCTAATTTCTTTTCATAAGAACCAACAACACCATTTACTTCATCAAAGTAATTTAATTTAGATGCTGAATCTTTAAATTCTATTTTGCTTAAACCTTCTGAAGCATCATCTTTAACTTTTAATTTTATTTTGCATAAAGTTCCTGTTGTAGTTATGATTTGTTCTTCATCATCTTGAACTAAATATTGGAAGCTTACATATCCAGCTTTGTTTTCTTTTTCTATAAATGAATCATCAAAGCCTTCTGTTAAGCCTGCTGCTTCAAGACCTACATATTCAAATTTGCTTGCATCATAGTTTATACCAAATTGGAAATCTAGTAATCCAAACTTAGTAACGTTATTTATATTAACTGGTACTTCAATTATTTCACCTGGATGAGCTACATCTACAGATCCTAATGATATATCAGCCATAACATGAATTCCTAAGATTGTTATTTGTACATCTGCTTTTGTTCCATTGCTGAACCAATAAGTTAATGTAATATTTTTATCTTTATTTTCCTTTAGGCTTTCTAAATAATCTTGATCTATAATAACTTTATTTCCATCAACAGTGTATTTTACATTTTGATTTCCATTAGTAACTTTTGTTAATGTTACTTTTGAATTTTTATAATCAACTGTAGTAGTTATATCCTTTGGTACTTCTGGATTATATACCTTATCAGAAATACTTACTGTTGGTTGTACTTTCTTAATTGTAATTGTTTGAGTTTGGCTACTCTTATCATTAAAGTTGTAAGTTAAGGTAGCGCTTGTTCCAGATATTGCATTTAAATAGCTAGCCTTTAATATAACGTTTCCAGAAGCATCAACAGTATAATCTTGACCCTTTTGTAAAGTCTTACTTCCTTCTACTATAGAATTTAAAGCAGCATCTTTAGTTCCTTCATAACTAATTTTTACGTTTGTATCAACTGCCTTTGATTCTTCAAAAGAAATACTTTCTGGATTTATTGTTGGGTTTACTATTCTATCTCCCCATCCAAAATCGTTTGTTGTATCGTAATTTGACCAGTCATTTCTTGCAACTCTATATTGTAATGTAATTACATCACCTGGTTGAAGTTTTCCTGAAGTGAATCCTATTTTTAATACATCACTCTTAGATGCATCACTATCACCAGTCTTTTTAAATTCTCCCTTTACTGAGCATGTAAAGTTTTGATAATTTCCTGAAATAATACCACAATAATCACAGTAGAAATTATTAGCTACATCTGAATCAGATGAGAAGAAATAATTAAGTTTTACTGTAGATAAATCAAGTTCTGCACCTGATGTATTTGTTATTGTTAGTGTACCTCCAAGATTTTGTGACGATGAATTATTATCAGCTTTTTGGAAACTATATGAAAATGGTGCATTATCTACACTAGCTGCTTTTACGCTAGTTTCTTCTTTTGCTTGAGTTTCTGAAGTATTATATGGCGTTACTAAAGTTGTAGCCATTAATGCAACAGTAATCAATGAGCATAACTGTTTTCTTTTCATTTTTTATTCCCTCCTAAATATATATAGAAAAAGTCACCTTTAAGATGACACTTTCTGCCAATCTTTTTTATTAAATCTTTATCACAATATTATTGTCTCATTTTTTATGGTATTTTTCTACTATTTTTCCTGTAATAATACTATTCACTCTTAAAGTGTATTTTTTTCTTTTTTTTACCTTTACGATTACATTTATTGCTTTTAAGTATTTTTTTTAAAATAAAACAACCCGAAAAATCAGGCTGTTTTACTTTAAAATTTATTTATATTAGTGCTTTTAAGGCTACTAAATCGAAGAAATTAATGTTTCCATCTTCGTTAACATCAGAGTTAGCTTCAACAATTTTTATATTGCTTTCTGCTCCAGCTCCACTGTTTACATATTTTCTTAACATTGTGTAATCTGATAAATCTACAGTATTATCTCCATTAACATCTCCTAAAAGATTTTGAGGCTTACTTTCATCTATATCTCCATAAACAACACCTAAACCATTCGTTGCAATATATACTCTTCCGTAGATATTAGGATCTCCTGTTATATCAGCATGAGCAGAACCAAATTGATTTCTATCATCGTTAATTCTTACCCATGATTTACCTGCATCATCTGATCTATAAAATGCATCTAATCCGTTAATCTTAGCATGAGTGTAAATAGCAGCATAGTCACATCCATCTTTAGCTTTACCAAATCCAACAGTTCTACCTGATTCAATAGCATCATTTTTAGTAAATGTTGCAGCAGAATTTTCTGAAACATACATTCCTTCAGCGCCTATGAACCATATATTTCCTTCTTGACCTGGTACTGCTTTAAACTTAGCATCCTTAGTTGGAAGTCCAGTTGCAGCCTTTGTAAAGTTCTTTCCTGCATCTTCACTTACATAGAAATCACCATCAACAAATCCATAGAATTTATTTTCATTTACTCTATCTGATATTACTGTAGCTCCAGCAGGTAATCCTTGACACTTAGTCCATGCCTTACCGTTATTTGTACTATAGTATGCTTCTTTTCCATTAGGTGCCCATACAACAACTTCACTACTTGCACTCATTGCAACTGTTCCACTTGTCATAGTTTTATCACCATTTATATAGTCACCTTCAAACCAGTTGTTACCACCATCATATGAAAATGCTATACTCTTTCCATTTGGATATTTACCTAAATCAGCTTTACCTACTCTTACCATAACGTTATTCTTAGCTTCAGCAAAATCCATTGAATCAGTATTCCATGTTGGAGTATGCATTGCTTTTGGTGTAGCAGTTAAGTCTTTAGTATGAACAAATCCTGCAACATCATTTTCACCACTTACAACACTTGTATCTCCATAACCAGTACTTAATACACAGTTTATAGAAGTTTCTTCAATTCCTTGAGCCATAACTTCTACCTTAACTTTATTATCGCTTCCCCAGTCAGTTAAATTATTTGTTCCATATAATGTAGCACCAGTACCATACATCATTCTATCTGAGTTAAATGGGTCTATAGATACACCTGCAACCATCCATCCTAGCTTAGGATTTGGTTCTGGATAAGTTGTATTACCATCAAATTTTAACCATGGAGCCTTAGATATATCTAATTCATATCTAAGAGTTCTTGTTGGATAACCTTCCCAGTTCCAGATAGGAGTCCAAGTTTCACCACCATCTGTACTTCTCCAGAACTTAGTATCTGGCCACCATGAGTTTAATGCTGAAACAACTAGTGTATTTGGATCTTTACCATCTACAGCAAGTCCACCATATCCTGAATAGTTGTTATCAAAATCACTTGATGGTTCTGGACTTATGTTCTTCCATTCTCCTGTTTTTGTATTATACTTAAATACATCCCCCTTACTTCCATCATAAGGTCCACAGTCATTACTATAAGTAACATATAATTCTCCATTAGAAGCTAAAACTCCATGAACAGGTAAAAAACCATGTGGTTTATATTGATTATTTTCATCTAGTTTTACCCAGCTGTCTTGATTATCTACTGTTGGTTGTCCTTCTACAGGTTCCCATGTTTCACCACCATCATGAGTTACATAAATACTTTCTGTTTCATCTGCAACACCTACATAAATTGTTTGACATGGTTTCTTAGTTCCATCAGGGTTAGTTCCTTCTGGTGCACTTGATTTGTCAAAAGCTTCCCATACAACACCAATTTGATCTCCCATATTAGGATCTATATAGTCTCCTGTAGCTGTAAAGCTATCAACTCTGCTCCAAGTAGAACCATAGTCAGTACTTCTCCATAAACCATTTCCGCTATGAGTACCTAAATAAAGTACATTATTAGCAACTGGGTCAATTACTAAACGTTCTCCCATTGATCTTCCTGGCATGTTACCACCAATTTTAAATGGAAGATCTATTTTTTCCCAAGTATCACCCTTATCAGTTGATCTTAGTATTGAACCATTATCGCTTGTCCAATCATTTGTGTAAGTACCGCAGGCAATATAAACTCTATTTGTTTCAATTGGGTCTGCAGCTAAACTTTCACATCCCAAGTCATTCCATTTATCAGCACTTATCCAGTCTGATAAACCTATCCAGCTATTAGTTTCAGGATCCCATCTATATGCTCCACCCATATCAGTACGAGTATATATCAAATCCTTTTCACCTTCGTTAAATATAATAGCAGGGATATATCCACCGCCTCCTCCAGTATTAGCATGTCCCCATTTGTATGGGCCATTAGTATCTTTAGTTACTCCAACACAAGTACTGTGTCCAGCTTCTCCAGCATAAGCTGCTACTGGTGATAAAGCCATTGTTCCAGCTACCATAGCAAGTAAAATGTTACATAACTTTTTATTCATAATTTTTCCCCCTTTTCTACATCAAACTTATTTTCTCACAATGGCCGACAGTCTTTCCATAAAATTTCATAAAAGGAAGTTTCTGAATCGCAAATAAAAATATAAGTCATTTTATGTATTCACGATTTAATTTCGAATCTTCAAGAAGTCATTTTTAAGAAAAAAAAGCAGTGATACATATAATATTTAAATGTATCACTGCTTCTTAAATTCTAATTATTTATGTATTATGTTTAAAATATTTCTTAGATCCCTATAAAATATTTGTCCTGGTGCAGAAACATTTCCAACACATGCAAAAGTAACTGCTGAGCCAAATACTTCTCCTGAAAGTCTACTAACTACTCCTAAACTTCCCATTGACATAGTTATTATTGGAACATCCTTATATTTTTTATTCATATAATTTGTACAGCTTAAAAGTTTTAAAACATCCTCTTCACTATTGGGCATAACTGCAATCTTAGGAATATCTCCTTTAAGAGAAATCATTTTTTCTATTCTATTTTTAATTTCTTCCTCTTCAGGTGTTTTATAAAAATCATGATTAGAAATAATAACTTTAATATTATTTTCATGAGCAAGTTTCACTAAATCAGAAACCTCTTTTTCTCCAGTAAATAATTCTAAGTCTACTATATCTACTTTTTTACTTTCTATTATCTCTCTACATAAGTTAATATAACTTTCTTTTTCTAAACTATTTTCCCCACCTTCACCTTTTGTTCTAAATGTAAAGATTAAAGGTTTATCTTTTAATGTAAGTTCTAACTTATCTAAAACTTCTTTTACCTTAGATATATCTTGAATATTATTATAATAGTCTGCACGCCATTCTAATATGTCTATATCTAGCCCACTATACTCTTTAGCCTTAGAAAGTATATCTTCACTAGTTTCACCTGTAATGGATACACATATCTTTGGCATTCCCTTTCCTATTTCTAAATTTTTAATTATTATGCTTTTACTCATCTATTTCACCCCCAAAAAAGTACTATATAAAATTAATTATATAGTACTTTCCTACTTTTTTAAATTTTAAAATCTGATGGATCATAAATTTTTGCTTTTGGTTCACCAAAAACTGCCTTAGCACTTTCTGCTCTTGGACTATGTTTCTTCTTATTTTTTGTCTTCATTTTGCTTCCCATAAGATTCACCTCATATTTATGGTGTACACTATTTTATAAATTATTCTCTATCTAAAGATGTAATAACTTCAAATTCTTTTTTCTTAATATTTATTATGGTAGACTTTTGTTTTGCTTTTGTTGCTATCCATTTTAATGCATAAAAATAGTCTTCCTCATCTACTAGCTCTTCTTTAAACATTCCAGTAACAATCTTTGACAGTTCTCTTAATTCATTAGTTTTTACCTTTCCACCATACTCGTCAAGCATTCTTTTAACATCAACTTTTCCGTTATCTTTTAAATACATATTTATATCTTTATCATTACCTATACCTAAAATCTTATTAAAATGTTTAACATTATTCGAAGAATTTATTTTTTTATTTAATATTTCTTCATTCCTTTTCATAGCTTCACTTTTTTCTGAATTAAGTATCTTTGTAAAAGAATTAGATATATTATATTTAACATCTTTTTTAGAGCTAATAAACTTATTATTTATACCCTCACAGTTAATTTTCACCATATAACCTTCTTTATTCTAAATCATTCTTTATTATTTCATTTCCATTTTTACTTATTACACCTTCTGAATATGATCCAATTAAATCTCCTTCATATTTTATTTCTTTACCACTTATAATCTCATTTGCAGTTTTTTTAGAAGGATTATTTATATATATTTTGCCACTATAATCTAAAAATATATTCTTTATATCTTCTTCAGACTTTAACTTAATCTCATTCCATCTATAGCTTTTTTCTGATAAATTAGCATAATATATAGTATCTGTTTTACCATTATTGTCATTATATAAATATACTTTATCATCTTTATCAGCACCTAATATTCTAGGATTATTTTCAGAGGGAATTTCTAAATTATTATTTTTACTTAAATCAAAAATCTTATTTGACTCTTCCATAATTACATTACTGCTTGTAGTAGGAACTGCTATATTACCTATATTTTCATTAGATCTTACCTTTTCAATTTGATTCATTTGATTTGCATAATATAGATTATTCATTCCATCTTCTTCTATATTTATATACAAACTACTGCTCACTGTAGAAAAGGCTACTGAAACTACTTTTGCCCCTAAAGAGCTACTTTTTATTTTAACTTCATTTCTATCAAAATCTGTAAGTTCATTTATTTTATTAGTCTTTGCATCATAGGAAATTGGTACAAAATAAGTATCTCCATTCTCTATCATCTTTTCTATAACTATAATTTTATTACAGTCAGTAAGCCATTTATAATACTCAATTTTACCTGATGCCTCTTTATATTCATTTTTACTTTCATCTTTATAGTTACAAACTATAAGCTTCCCATTATCCATATAAGAAATATATTTACCATCATAAGAAGTTCTTATATCTTCTGCATTTTCACTAATATTAGTTTTTAAACTTTTAGAATTAGCAGTATTATCTACCTTTTGAATATTATAATTACTTTCTCCACCAAGATATATTTTTTCAACATATAAAAAAATTAAATTTTGAAGTAATACTCCTAGTAAAGTGCATATAATTATTTTCTTTGCTGCCTTCATAGTTTAACCGTTGCCAAAACCTTATAAAACTTTATAAAGCTTGTTTAATTCCTTATTCAACCTGTCTGATTTTGTAATGAATAAATTCATATACTACTCTCATTTGATATAACAGTCCAAAGGCGTAAATTCGGGTACAACGCACCCTACATAT
>NZ_FPBY01000052.1 GCF_900116755.1 Clostridium sp. DSM 8431 | reverse complement strand
ACTTGACTGTAAAATTTTTCAAGTAAAAATGCACTATCATAGTTAATAATTTGATTTTTTCATAATTTTACAATATCTATTTGAATATATTCTTATTATATATAAACAATTATTTGTTTGTATATTTTCCTATATTTACCATTTTGGTTTATAATAAAGCCTTAAAAAATGTGCTTTTCTATTTTATTCAAACATATATCCCACAATAATTATTTCTAACAAATATAAAAATGTATAAAAATATAAGTTTTTAAAATCAAGTGTTTTTCGTGAAATACACAAATAAATACTTAAAAAAGAAAAGGTGGTATTTTAAGTAATAAATTATAGCTTATATAGGGCGAAATTAAGTGTATTCATAGGTATAAATATAAAAGGTTGGTAAAAGTATAAAAAAAAACTATAAATTCTATTTACAACCAATAAAAAAAGGTATAAAATAAACTTGTAAAGATTTTCAAATAATTCATTAATTTACATACTGAATATTATATTTATTCAGAAGGGGAATGAATATGTCTCTTGTGTAAATGATATCATAGTTTGTGAAGTTATTTTATACATAGTGTAAATAGCTATAGATTCAGTAGTTTTAGGAGGAGTATAAATGAATAATGTATTAGTAATTAGTAAGAGTCAACCACAATCTAAATCTTTTGAAAAATTCATGAATGAATACACAGAAAAAAATAACTTACCTATTAAATGGATTTATGCAAATGACAAGGCTTATACAGAGGTACTTGAAAAAGAAGATGTGAAAGTAGTAATAATTTCACCAGAAGTAATGTTAGTACAAAGTAAAATAATGGCTGATCTGGATAGCAGAAAAATGCCTTATATAGTAATTAAGCCATCTGCTTTTGGATTAAAGCAAACAGAAAAATTTATGCCTGACATAATGAAGTACATTGAAGAATAATTGGGTGAAAATATGGGGGACATTATTTTTACAAGAGAGTATGAACAAGTCAATAATCTAGCTAAGTTTAAAATATATATTGATGGTAAAGAAATAAATAGTATAGAAAACGGAACAAGAAAAGTAGTTAGATTAAGTGCTGGAAAGCATGAAGTATTTGTTAAGTGTATGTGGAGTAAAAGTCCTATAAAACAAATAGAGATAAGGGATAAAGAAACTATAAGATTAAGTTGTGGAATGAACCTAAAAGGGTTAAAACAATTATTTAGCTGGATATTTATGTTTAGTAAAAATAGTATTTATTTAAAAAACACAATTTAGTTGTCATAAAAAAATATTATGTTAATAAAATATAATATCACTAATTATTTTACCTTTTGGGATTTTAAAAACGATATATAAGATGTAGTTAAAAACTTAAAATGGGCAGTTTTAAATTTTAATGAAGTCTATGTATATATATTAATATTTAGGGGGGATTCAAATGAGTTTTATGGACAAGATTTCTGGAGTAATGGAAAGATTCTTACTTCCAGTTGCTCAAAAAGTTGGAACTCAAAGACACTTAGTTGCTCTAAGAGATGGTTTCTTAGCAACAATGACTGCATCTATAGCAGGTGCATTCGCCGTTCTTTTTAACTGCGTTTTCTTTAATCATGATGAAGCCGCTATCATTGGTAAACAATTATACAAATTAGGTTTTTGGAAAGATTATGTATCACCTATATTAGATAAATATATTATTAATATGGGTTGGCAAATCCAAAATGGTACATTAAAGATTTTAGCTATTTTATTAGTTATAACAATAGCTTATTCATTAGCTAAATCTTATGATTCAGATCCATTAGCTGCTGCAGTTTGTGCATTCTCTTGCTACTTTATACTTTTACCAACAAGTGTAAACGATGGTACTGCATTTACTTTTGCAGAAAAGACAGGAGAATATACTGCCGGTGTATCTAATGTATATAGCATGGGTCTATTAGGTGCTAATGCAATGTTTACAAGTATAATTACTGCATTTATCGCTACTGAAATCTTTGTTAGATTAACAAAGAAAGGTTTTGTTATTCATATGCCTGAACAAGTACCACCAGCTGTCATGAGATCTTTCGCAGCTTTAATTCCAGGTATGGTTACTATGATTATATTCGGTATTGTTTCAACTATATTTATAAATGGAGTAGAAAAAGATTTACCTACTTGGATATTTGATTGTATTCAAAAACCATTAATGAACTTAGGTCAATCACCAGCAACATTTATTTTCTTAGCATTATTAGCTCAATTATTATGGTTCTTCGGATTACATGGTATGAACATAGTAGATTCTGTAATGAAACCATTATATGAACCAGCTAAGTTAGATAACATAGATGCTTTTTCAAAAGGATTACAACCTCAATATGCATTAACAAGAAACTTTATTGATGTTTATGCTATGCCAGGTGGATCTGGTGGAACAATTGGTCTATTAATTGCAATCTTCATATTCTCAAAGAGAGAAGAATCAAGAGAACTTGCAAAATTAGCTATAGCACCAGCTTGTTTCCAAATTAATGAACCAGTTATATTTGGTTTACCTATAATCTTAAATGTAACTTACTTCATACCATTCTTATTAAATACACCATTACTATTATTCATAGCATGGTTGTTCACTGAGCCAATACCATTTGCACATTACATTTGTGTTGATGTACCTTGGACTTGTCCTCCAGTAGTTTCAGCATTCTTTGCAACAGGTGGAGATATAAAGGCAACAGTTCTTGCAGCTGCATTGTTGGTATTATCAGTATTCTTATGGACACCATTTGTATTAATGGCTAATAGACAAAAGGATATAGAAGCTTAAAAAATATATATTTAAATAAAAGAATGTATAAGCTTTTGCTTGTACATTCTTTTATTTTATAGAAAATAAAAAAATATCTGCTATAAACATAGTAAAGTTATTTTTGAATTAGTATAATTATTACATAAATAAAATAAAATGGAGGTGGATTTAATGGCTTTTTCAAATTCAGCCGTTATTAATTTTCCAGTAGAAAAAGTATTTAATGTTTTTATTAGAAGTGCAAAAAAAGATTTTCCTAAATTCAATGCAAGTAATCCTGTTGGATGTAAGGTAGTTAAAAAAGTTGGATCATATTCAGCTCAAGTAGCAAATCTTGAAGTAGAGATTACAGGCTTTAAGAAAAATGAGTTATATGAAATAAAAAGTTCATCTCCAAGCAATACTTATATTTCTAAATATTCTTTTGAAAGTGTAGATGAAAATTCAACAAGAATAACACTACTTGAAGACGAAGTAAGCAAGGGATTTGTGCCATGGTTTAATGTTCTTATTCAAAATTTTGTTTTTAAGGGAAGAGTTAAGAAAAGATTTGCAGTTTTTATTGAAGGGCTTATTAGAGAAGTTGAATTTTTTGATGAAAAGTTAGCTAAAAATAGTAAGAGTAAACTAGAGGAAGAAGCTAAGATTGAGGCTAAAAAGAAAATAATTGCAGAGAAAAAAGAAAAAGCTTTAAAGGCAAAATTAAAAGCAGCAGAAGCATTAAAGGAAGCAGAAAAACTTGAATTAGAGGCACAAGAAGAAGTAGAAAATATATAAAATTCTAATATAAATTAAGATATTTAAATTTAAGTGGAGGGAATATAATTTTATCTCTCCACTTATTTATTTGCACTTATTGCTAAAAATAATATAGAATAATGTAATCACAGATAAACAAAAGATAAAGAGGTGCTTTTTATGTATAAATTATTAGAAAGTCTAGTAGAGAAAAATAAGTGCTATGGAAAAGAAGGAAATTTAGTTTCATATATACCTGCTTTATTAAGAGTAGATAAGGAAGATTTAGGAGTTGCCATTGTTGATTTACAGGGAAGAAAGTATTGTGCAGGAGACTGTAATAAGAAATTTACTATTCAAAGTATTTCAAAGGTTGTAGGCCTTATACTTGCCCTTGGTGATAATGGAAGAGAAAACGTATTTAAAAAGGTTAATGTTGAACCTAAAGGTGATGAATTTAATAGTATTGTCAACTTAGAAAAGAAGGATCAGACAAAACCTTATAATCCAATGATTAATGCAGGAGCAATAGTTACTACTTCATTAATATATGGAGAAAATGAAGAGGATAAGTTTAATAGAATACTTGAATTTATGAGAAAAGCTACTAATAATCCTACTATTAGCCTTAATGAAGAAGTATATATGTCAGAAAAAGAAACTGGTGATAGAAATAGAGCTTTAGCATACTTTATGAAAAGCAATGGTATGCTTGAAGGAAATATTGAAGAAATTTTAGATTTATATTTTAAGCAGTGTTCAATAGAAGCTACTGCTCTTGATTTAGCTATGTTTGGAGCTGTGCTTGCAAATGAAGGAGTTGCACCATGGAATAATGAAAGACTTATTTCCAGGGAAAACTGTAGAATAGTAAAAACCATAATGGTTACATGCGGAATGTATGATGCATCAGGTGAGTTTGCAGTTAAAATAGGAATACCAGCTAAAAGTGGAGTTGGTGGAGGTATTTTAGGTACTGTACCTAGATGGATGGGAATAGGTGTTTATGGACCTGCCTTAGATAAGAAAGGAAATAGTTTAGCAGGACTTCACCTTTTAAAAGATTTATCTGAAGAGCTTGATTTAAGCATATTTTAGAATGCTTTAATGAATTAGATGGAGAATAATAGTATAATAAAAGCAAAAGATAATAATAATTTAGATAAGTTATAAAATTTTAGAGGAGGATTATATGGAAAAATTATTAATATTAGATTCAGTTTCCTTATTAAGAAAATCATATTATGCATTACCTATAATGAGTAATGATGAAGGAGCGTGTGTAAATGCTGTTTATGGCTTTTTAGATATTCTTATTAAACTTGAAGAAAAATATAAGCCAGATTATATATTAGCAGTTTTTGATACAGAAGCTCCATCAATTAGAAGTAAGGAATATACTAACTATAAATCAGGCATAAATAGTATGCCTAAAGAATTAAAGATGCAGATTCCTCTAATAAAAGAATTATTAAGTTTATTATCAATTAATATTTTTGAAATAGATGGATATGAATCAAGTGATATAATAAGTAAAGTAGTAGAAAATGCTAAGGAAAAAGATATTGAAGTATACATAGCAGAAGCTCATAATTATAATTTACAAATGGTTTCTGATAATGTAAAAGTACTAGAGATAGAAAAAGGAATTAATGAAATTTCTATTTATGATAAACCAAACTTTAAAGAAAAATTCAAGATAGAACCGAATCAGTATTTAGATTCTGTAGCATTAATTGGAGATATGGATTTAGGAATTAAAGGCGTAAGTGGAGCTGGAAGAAAAACAGCTTATAATTTAATAAGTGAATTTAAGTCTATAGATGGCATAATAGAAAATATAGATAGTGTTTTAGGTAAAAAGCTAAGGGAAAATATATTAGAATCTAAAGAAGAACTTAAAAAGTCTAGAGAAGTTTTAGAAGTTATTAAGGATATAGACTTAAAATTAGATTTTGATTCTATTAGAAATACTAAGAAATATAATGAAGATGCTTTAAAACAGTTCTTGCTAAAGAATAATTTAAAAAGGTTTAGTATCTCTATTTTAGAAGAAGAAAATAGCAGTATGGAAGATGCAGCTGGAATAGAATTAATTGATACCTTAGAAAAATTAAAAGAGGTCTTAAAAGAACAAAAAGAAGAATCTCATATAACTTATAAAGTAGATAATGAAACAAGTTATTCAAAGATAAAACTTAATAAACTTGTGCTAATTAATAAGGAAGAAAGTTATGAAATAGACTGCAATAAGATATTTGAAGAGAATAATAAAGAAGCTTTTAATGCATTAAAAGAATATATGGAAGATGAGTCTAAAAAGAAGATTATTCATGATGCTAAGCATTTAATAACAATACTTAGAAAAGAAGGAATAGAGCTTAAAGCTTTTGAATTTGATACAGCAATTGCAGCATATATAATTGATTCATCAAAGGGAAAATACAATATAGATATGATTGTTAAAGATTATTTAGGTGAAGAAATTACAGGGGATGTAGATGAAGTTTTTGTTAAGTCATCTATGAATATGATTAAATTAACTGAGATTCTTAAAGAGAAAATAAAAGAAGATGAAATGGATGAACTATATGAAAAAATAGAACTTCCTTTAGTAAATGTACTTTCTTATATGGAATGCGAAGGCTTTAAGGTTGATAAGGAAATGTTAGATACCTTAGAAGTGAAGTTTAAAGAAGAAATTGAAAAGACTCAAAAAGAAATATATGATTATGCAGAAGAAGAGTTTAATATTAGTTCACCAAAGCAATTAGGAAAAATACTATTTGAAAAGATGGATCTTCCTGTTATCAAAAAAACAAAGACAGGATACTCTACAAATGCAGATGTTCTTGAGAAACTTAAGGATAAGCATCCTATAATAGAAAAGATAATATACTATAGACAAATAACAAAACTTAATTCAACATATGTTGAAGGTTTAAAGAAAGTAATTGAGTCAGATGGAAAGATACATTCAAGCTTTAATCAAACTGTTACAACAACAGGAAGACTTTCAAGTACAGAACCTAACCTTCAAAATATTCCTATAAAATATGAAATGGGAAGAGAAATAAGAAAGGTATTTATACCAAATGAAGAGGGAGATATATTATTATCTTGTGACTATTCACAAATAGAGCTTAGAGTACTTGCACATATGGCTGAAGATGAAAATATGATTAATGCGTTTACACATCATAGTGATATTCATACAAAAACAGCTTCAGAAGTATTTAATGTACCTATTCACGAAGTTACACCTATTATGAGAAGTAGAGCTAAGGCAGTAAACTTTGGAATAGTATACGGTATAAGTGATTTTTCATTAGCACAGGATTTAAATATTTCTAAAAAGGAAGCATCAGAATATATGAATATATACTTTGATAGATATCCTAAGATTAAAGTTTATTTAGATCAAATAATTGAAGATGCAGCAAGAGAAGGATATGTATCAACAATATTTAATAGAAGAAGATTTATTCCAGAAATAAAAGCTTCTAATAAAATAGTTAAAGCATTAGGTGAAAGACTTGCTATGAATGCACCTATTCAAGGAAGTGCTGCAGATATCATAAAGATTGCTATGGTGAATGTATATAATAGATTAAAGAAGGAAAATTTAAAGAGTAGTCTTATTTTGCAGGTTCACGATGAACTTATATTAAATGTTAAAGCAGATGAAGAAGAAAAAGTTAGAAGTTTAGTTAAAGAAGAAATGGAAAATGCTTTAAAATTACAAGTACCATTAGAGGTAGATATAAATGAAGGTACTACTTGGTATGCGGCTAAGTAAAAGGGAGGATTAAAAATGTTAAAAATAGGACTTACAGGAGGTATAGGAACAGGTAAAAGTACAGTATCTGCTATGTTTATAAGCTCTGGCTTTAAAGTTATAGATGCTGATCTTATTGCTAGGGATGTACTTTCTAGATATCCTGAAATTTTAGATAAAGTTAGAATTGAATTCGGGGAAGGCTTTTTTGACTGGAAAGGTCAATTTAGACGTAAAGAGTTTGGAAACCATATTTTTAGATTTCCAAAGCAAAGAATACGATATGAAGAAATTATAATGCCATACATTTTCAAAGAAATAGATGAAGCTTTTAAAAGATATGAAGAAAAAGGTGAAAAACTAGTTATTTTAGATGCCCCAACATTAATTGAAAATGGAATGGATAAGGATATGGATTATGTTATTTTAGTTTGGGCAGATACAAATACTCAGATACAAAGAGTAAAGTTTAGAGATAAATTAAGTCAATCAGAAGCTATAAGTAGAATTAATGCCCAAATGCAAATGGAGGAAAAGAAAAAGCACGCTAATATACTTATCAATAATGGGGGAGATTTGGTAACTACTAAAAAGCAAGTAGACGACATTATAGATTTTTTAAAAATTCTATAGATTTTTTGAAAATAAGATAATAAAAGGAGAATGGAATGAAGGTTAAGAAATTAGCTGCAGTATTAATCATAATATTAATTACCTTCTATGGTGGAAAATTTATTTTAAAGGAGTATGTTTTTCCTTTTAAACATAAGGAAGCAATAATGAAATATTCAGAAGAAAATGATTTAGATCCATATTTTGTATTAGCAGTAATAAGGGCAGAGAGTGGGTTTGATACAGGTGCAACATCTCATAAAAATGCAATGGGATTAATGCAGATTACAGATGATACTGGAAAATGGATTGCAGAAAAGATGGGGCTTAAAGATTATACTCCTGATAAGCTATATGATGACGAGTATAATATAAAAATGGGATGCTGGTATCTGAATAATTTAAGGGACGAATTTAAGGATGTAGACCTTTTTGTAGCAGCCTATAATGCAGGAAGAGGAAATGTTAAAGAGTGGCTTAAAAATAAGGAATATTCAAGTAATGGAAAGACGCTAGATTATATACCATATAAAGAAACTAAAGAATATGTGGATAAAGTAAAGACATACTATAACATATATAAAAAAATATATGAATAAAAATTTGGGGGAGAAAATGAGTAAGAAAAAAATAAATACCATTATTATAGCATTAGTATCTATGCTTTTATTAATAAGTATATTTATTAATTTACTGCTACCATATATAAAACCTATAAATAGTGGTGTGACTTTTGATAATACAAAAGTATCAAAAGAAGAAGAAAATCTATATGATTTTATTACTAAAGGCTTAATGACTAGTAATTTTGGAATAAAAACTAATTATAAAGATGTTAAGTCAGAAGGAGATATAACTAAGGGATATTCGGTTTTATCTGAATCTGAAGGATTAATGTTATTATACTATTTAGATACTAATAATGAAGAAGGATTTAAAAATATATTATCTTATATTGAAAATAATATGATGATGAAAAATGGACTTTTAAAATGGAGAGTTTTAGAAGATGAAGAAACTAACACTTCTGCAACCATTGATGATTTAAGAGTTTCAAAAGCTTTATTATTAGCAGCAGAGAAATGGGATAACATTGATTATAGAAAGACTGCTTTTAAGATATCTAAAGGAATTAAAAAAGAATTAGCAGATGGTAATCTTTTATCAGATTTTAATGATGGATACAAAAAAAGTGATAAAACACAAATATGCTATTTAGATATATTGGCTCTTAGATTAATAGCTTCATTAGATAATGATTATAAAAAGATATATAATGCATCTCTTGAACTTTTAGATAGATCAAAAGTAAGCTTAGAAATTCCTTTATATAAGAAAGAATATGATAGAAGCAAGGATGAGTTTGATAATGAAAATATTAATATGGAGCTTAATTCTGTAGTTCTTTTAAATAGAGCTCAAGCTGGTTTGGATGTGAAAGATAGTCTTGATTATATTAAGAAAAAATATAAAGAGGATAATGGAATTTATAGTTTATATGATTTATCAGGAAAAGCTATAAGTAATATTGAATCCACAACTATCTATGCAAATATTCTACAAACTGCAGCTATAGCGGGAGATTATGAGTTATATGATATTTGCAAGAAAAAGATAGAAAGCTATCAAGTAAAGGATAAAGAAAGTTTAATATATGGAGGTTATGGAGATACTGTAACTCTTGAGGTACATTCTTTTAATAATTTAAATGCACTTTTAGCATGGAGAAAGATAGAAAAGTAAAGTTGTAAATATTGTAATTAATGTGAAGGTATTGTATTATATTAATATAATCTTTAGCAGGTATGCTGGAACTGGCAGACAGGCACGTTTGAGGGGCGTGTGTCCTATGGGCATATGGGTTCAAGTCCCATTACCTGCACTTTCATTTATATTACCCAATAAAGAAAGACACAGGATATATAAGATTTAATGCTTTGTATCCTGTGTCTTTTTATATGGCTGTATTATGAATAAAAGTGATAAAATATGTTAATCATCTTAACAAATATTTTTTTAGGAGATGATATATTTGAAGTCCTATAATTACAATGAGGTATTAGAAATAATAAAACCTATGGTAATCCCTCAAAAAGAAAATTAATTATTGATATAAGTAAGCTAATTGAATTATCTTCAATTAAAAGAGACTCAAATTTAATTTGCCCTCATTGTCATAATAAATACATAGTTAAAAATGGTAAGAATAAAAATGTTCAAAGATACCTTTGTAAATCATGTAAAAAGTACTAATACCCCATATTTTTTCATCTAAAAAGGATATAAGCTTATGAAATGAAACTTTTTTTAAGAATCTTTTAAGGGAAATCAGTTAAAAGATGATTTTGTTATGCCTAGAAAAGCTCATAAAAGGGAGGTCAATGAAAACTTAGAGGGATTTCAAAAGAAAAAGTATGTGTTTTAACTACCTTAGATGATAACAATGATTTTTATGTTGATCCAATTGCCATGGGAAAAACCTCAAGTAATGTTCTTATAAGGAGTGTAGGAAAAATAATTAATCCCAAAAGTATTTTTATAACGTATAGCATATACTCATATAGAACTTTGTCTTTCTATTGCAAGCTTAATCATATAGCCATTCCAAAGGGAAAACATAGTTTCAAAGATCTTAATATTCAAAGAATAAATAGTATTCACAGTAATATAAAAAGATTTATTTCAGTTTATAAAGGAGTTTCAGCTAAATATTTGGCTAATTATTTAGCACTATTTAAATATATTTTTGGTAAATTTCCGGAATGCCCATTATTTACAAAAGGAGAATATACTTATAAAAATATGAATTTTAAAGGTCGTCCACATATATTTAAATAGCTAGTTTTATTTATCACTCCATTTCATAATTGAGCCTTCATAATTAATTTTACATAAATTTGTTTTTGAAAAAATAAATATTAAATTTGATTTTTATTATAAATGGTGTAAAATAATTCTGTAAGATATTTTTGGGGGGAATTATGGAAAACAACAATAATAAATATAAAATATTATATCTGCCGAAGGAAATATGTATTTATAGTATTTTATTAGCGGTTCTTTTTAATATTTTTGTATCTATAATTTTTAATAATATGACTGATATAAGAGGATATATTCAATCTATATCATACTTAATAGGTTCATTAACCATTATTTTGTTATTTCAGTCAATAATGAGTATACATAAAAGAGAACATTATTTAATTATTAGCTTCATTTATACCTTTATAGCTTTATTTTCAATATATTCAATGATTCCAGCAAATTTTAATAGTAGATATTGGATGAAATCAACGGGAAATAACATATGTTTTATTACTATGTATATAGAGATGATAGGCATATTTTTTAAATATGTTAATACATATATCTTAAAATTATATTATAAAATTAATTTACTTGAAGTGATAATTATTACTTCTTTGAGCTTCTTTGCTATTAATATTTGTATAATGAAAAGAGCTATTAATATTTTACTTATTTTTAATTATATTTTACTTGCTTGTTTTTTTATAAATATTCATAGGCTAAAAGAAGTAAAGTTGAAGGTAGGTAACAATATAAATATAAGTCTTTTATTAGCATATATGCTTGTAGTAATTACTATGTTAAATATTTTTGTTATAAAAATACCAAATCATAATATTATAATTGATGAAATAATTAATATTATGATGTTTGCATCATTTGTCTTATTAACAGTTAACTTCATTGATAAATTAATTAGTAGGCCATATAAAGTATTGTTTAGTGATTTGTATAAAGAAAATATTGAGATGGAATTATTAAATAATAGAGTAGTAAAAAAGAATAGAGAATTAGAATTTTCCCAGTCTATAATTAAGAAAAAAGAAAAGATGTTTAAGACTTTTTTTACTAGTATGCCAGTGCCTCTTGTTCTATTGTCTATAAATGGAAGAATAATTTTTGCCAATTCTAGCTTTCAAAAATTAATTGAAGAAGAAAATATAAAAAATATAATAAATAAAAAAATTTTAAAAATAATAGATATTAATGATATGAGAGACTTTCTTAAGGCTTTAACTGGAGAAATGAGTGGAATTAATGCAAGTATTAAATGTAAAGAAGAAAAAAAGCATGTAAATATTGAAATTATAGATATTTCGCAAAACAATACAGAATTTCTTATGATTTTTGATGACGTCACTTCAAAAATAAAAATTGGCAAATTAAAAACTGAAATGGAAAATAATAAATTCCAAGAAAAGATTAAAAGTGATTTTTTATCAAATATATCTCATGATTTAAAGACTCCTGTAAATGTTATATATTCAGCAGCTCAATTAGTACCAGTATTTATAAAAAATAATAACAAAGAATCTTTAAATAAGTACAACATGATTTGTAAATTAAATTGTTTAAGTCTAATAAGGCTTACTAATAATTTAATTGATAGTAGCAGAATCTATTCAGATTATTTATCTCCCAATCTAAAAGTTAAAAACATAGTTGAAATAATAGAAGAAACAGTTATGTCTTTAATAGATTATTCAAGAAGTAAAGCTATTGACCTGGTTTTTGATACAGATCAAGAAGAAGTATATGTGAAAATAGATGAAGAGTTTATGCAAAGAATAATAATTAATCTTGTATCTAATTCTATAAAATTTACTCAGGAGGAAGGTAAAATAGAAGTTTCCATAAATGATGAAGAAGATAGAGTTATTATACATGTAAAGGATAATGGAATTGGAATGGATAGTGAGTTTATAGAAAGGGCATTTAATAGATATTCTATGGGAGAAAATAATGCTTCGTGCAATGAAAAAGGAACAGGAATAGGCTTGTTTGTAGTGAAAAAGTTAATTGAAAAACAAAATGGAAATATTAATATTAATAGCAAAATTAATAATGGAACAGATGTTGAAATAATATTTTATAAGGAGATATAAGTATGTTTAAGTTCAAAAGTAAATTTGAAGTCAAAGAATATTTGAAAAATCATGCTATATTATTTGCTTTAACAATACTGCTATATGCATATTTTTTTTCATTATTTTTTGAAAAGAATATTAGTATATATATATTTCTTAATGAGGGATTATGCGCATGCGTTGCATTTAGTATAGGATTAATTTGCTTTTTAAATAGGGAATTAAAAGAAGGACAGTTTTACAAAAATATGGGGGCTTGTTTCTTTGCAATAAGTATAATATCCTTCTGTTATATATTTATATATAGAGATAGCATATTTGCAACTTCTGAGGTTAATGTTAATGAAAACTTCATAAAAGCAAATTACTGTTTAGAATACTTAGTTATTTTTGTATCGTACATATTAAGCAAAATGAAAAAAAGAGTTAAATATCAATTATTGGTTGCAATTGTTGTACCTGTGCTTTTAGTTGTGTTTTTATTTTTATTTTATGCTCTGGATAATATTTCAAGTTTTTATCTTATATCAAAAGTCATATTAATATCAATATTAGTTTTAGATATTTTTGCAATAGTACAAAATGATATGAAGTTAAGTAAAAGTGAGATAAAAACATTGTATTTATATATAGTTTTGATTTCTTTTTATCAAATTATAAAGAGTATGCAATGGGAAGTAGGAGATATAGTAATAATTATTGCTTTTGCAACAAAGTTTATAAGTTATTACATTATTTTCTCTCTAATTTCTAAATTTGTGATAAAACAATCCTATAATAATATGGAAAAGGAATTTTCAGATATACAGATAACTCAAAAAGAGTTAAACAACATATTAAAAAGTAGAAATAAAACTTTAATTGAATTAGAGCATATCATTGAAAAGAGCAGTAAAAAGTATAGTGATTTAATTGAACATATTTCTGATGGAATAGTTATATTTTATTTTGATAAGATCTATTATATTAATTCAGAAGCTAAAAGATTTTTTAGAAATAGTGAAAAGAATATACATGATATAAGCTTTGATGATTTTATTGAATTATTATTATCAAAAAATAAAATTACAAGTAAATACGATATGTTAAAGAAAGATATACAGGATATAAAAGATTCTAAAAAGGATAGTTATAGATTTAATCTGGACTCTTATTGTGAAAGACAATTTGAAATTTATTTATTTAATATAGATAATATAACTAAATTTGCATATTGGAAAGATGTTACGGAAATTAATAAGAATTATGAATTTAAACGTAAGTATAAAGAATACTTAAGAATTGAAGAAGCAAAGAAAGAATTTTATTCTAATATATCTCATGAGCTTAGGACACCAATTAATTTAATTTATTCAGCACTTCAATTAAGTGAAATAAATTTAAATGATGATAGAATTGAAAATTTAGATAAACATAATGATAGTATAAAACATAATTGCTTAAGGCTTATTAGAACAATAAATAATTTTATAGATGCAAATAAAATTTCAGAAGGATATTTAGAACCTTGCAAAAAAGTACACAATATTGTATCTGTTGTAGAAAATATTTCACTTGCCTGCGATAGATATATGAAAAAAATTGAGAATGAATTAATTTTTGATTCTGAAGAAGAAGAATATTATGTTGAATGTGATAAAGAAATGATAGAAAGAGTTATTTTAAATATCTTATCTAATAGTATGAAATTTGGTAAAAATGGTGGCATGACAAATGTAGAAATTAATGCAGATTATAATAATGTCATAATTCATATAAAAAATAATGGATATATTGTTAGTGAAGAAGAAAGACCATATATTTTTGATAAATTCACTAAGATAAATAAATCTTTAAATAGAAGCAATGAAGGTAGTGGGTTAGGACTATATTTATCAAAGGCTTTACTAGAATTAAATAAAGGTAGTATAAGACTTGAATGTAATGAGGATATTGGTACAGAATTTATTATTACACTACCAAGATGCTATAGAATAGATGAGTGTGAAATAGAAGAGCAATTTGAGATGATAGATCAATTATCTGAAAAGGTTGATATAGAGTTTGCAGATATATATATTTAACTTTGAATATAACTCCTTTTATATACATAATATTAATATAGATTAAGATTTATTAGGAGATATTATGTATAATATTTTAAAGGTAAATGGCAAAATAAAAATAATACCACTTATAATATCAATACTTATTCCACTTTTAGGTTCAGGATTAGTTTATCTTGTAACTAGAAATAGTATGAGCCTATATTTAGCTGTAAATAAGCCAGTATTTTCTCCTCCAGCATATGTTTTTGTGATTGTCTGGCCTATTTTATATATACTTATGGGAATTGCAGCCTATAGGATATATATGTGTAAAGAAGAAGGAAAAAATATTGGTAATGCTTTCTTTTATTATGCTTTGCAGCTTTTATTAAATTTTTTATGGAGTTTTATATTCTTTTCCTTTAGACTATATGGATTAGCACTTATTGAATTAATTATTTTATTTATATTTATAATAGTCACATTTATAAAGTTTAGTAAAATAGATAGACAAGCAGCATATTTACTGATTCCGTATATTTTATGGTGTTCTTTTGCTATAGTACTCAATTTTTCAATATGGGATTTAAATGAAAGATAAAAGAATTAGAAAAAGAAAAAGTTGAAATTTATAAAATAAAAAAATATAATAGTTTAATAGGCATGAATCATGCCTATTTTTAATGTGTTGGAAAATACAAAATTTTCAAGTGAGTAAAACGCGATAAATAGGGACTTTCAGCTATCTAAGATGATAAAGACATTAAAAAATAATTGTAGTGCCTTAGAAAGAACCTAAAAGCAAAATAATTAAATTGTATTTTTATATGAAATTATTTTACTTTTAGAACCTTTTGACAGGCTTTACAAAGCCGCTTCCTGCGCTGAAAAGAGTGGCGTCAGCCACTTTGTGTTAGCGTATAGGAAATAAAAAAACGAAGAAAGCAGGAAAACTAAAGGTTTAGTATTAAAAAAGTTAACTGTTTTTTTTAAGTCGATAGAACTAAGTCATGAAGAGAAAGGGAGTATTTATGAGTAAAGTAATTATTGCAGAAAAGCCTTCTGTTGCAAAAAATATAGCAGAAGCATTAAAAGTAAAAACTAGAAAAGATGGATACTTTCAAGGTGATGGCTATTACATTACTTGGGCATTTGGACATCTTTTGCAGTTATATGATGCAAAAGACTATGATGAAAATATGAAGGGTTGGAGATTTGAAAAGTTTCCATTTATACCTGAGGATTTTCAGTATAAAGTTAAATGTGATAATGTTGATAGAAGCATTGAAGATAAAGGTGCAAAAAAGCAAATTGGAATAATAAAAAGTCTTATAGAAAAAGAAGATGTAGATTCAATTATATCTGCAACGGACTATGATAGAGAAGGTCAAGTTATTGCAGATGAAATTTTCAATTATTTAGAGGTTAAAAAGCCTATTTTTAGACTTTTATTAAATGAATGGACTCCTGATGAAGTTAAAAAAGGAATGGAAAAATTAAAAGATAATCAGGAAATGAAGTCTCTTCAAGATGCAGGAATAGGTAGACAGTGGTCTGACTGGATAATAGGAATTAATTTGACTTCAGTAAGTACACTAAAGTATAACTTCGAGAAAAATAAAACTATAAATATAGGAAGAGTACTTCTTCCAACCCTTAAGATAATATATGATAGGGATAAAGAAATAGAAAATTTTAAAGCTACAACTTATTATAAGCTTACAACAACCTTCAAAAATTCTAAAAATGAAGAATTTGATGGAATGTACTATGAAAAAAATAGTGAAAAGTTTGAGGATAAAAAAGTTTTAGATGAGCTTGTACCTAAATTAAAGGATGGAAAAGCTAAGATTATAGATAAGCAGACTGAAAAGAAGAAGGATTATCCACCTTATCTATTTAATCTTTCTAATTTACAAGGATACATTACAAGTAAATATAAAGGGTGGACATCAGATAAAGTTCTAAAGGTTGCTCAAAGTCTTTATGAAAAGAAGTTTACTACATATCCAAGAACAGGAAGTGTAGCCTTAGAAGAAAGTTTAGAAGATAGAGCTAGAAAGGTTTTAGAGACTTTAAAAACAGGTCTTCCTTATGAAAATGAAATTAAGTTTGTAAAATCTAAGAGGGTATTTGATAACTCTAAGGTAGAAAGCCATAGTGCCATAACCCCTACATATATAAAGCCAACAGGTTTAAGTAAAGATGAAGAAATTGTTTATAATGCTATAAAAAATAGATTTATAATGCAGTTTATGCCAGTAGCAGAGTACGAAGAAAGTAAAATAACTTTAAAATCTAATAATCCAGAGGTAAAGGGTGAATTTATAGCTAAGGGAAAAATTCAACTTATAGAAGGATGGAAGAAGGTTGAGAAGATAGAAAGTAAAGATACAATTCTTCCAATGGTTCAAAAAGATGAAGTTTGTGATATTGTAGATAATAAAATTGGTAAGGTTACAAAGAAACCACCAAAACATCACACAGAAAAAACTCTTTTAAGAGTTATGGAGACTTGTGGTAAGGGAATCGATGATAAAGAAGATTCTGATGAAATGATGCAGGCAATATTAAGTGGTTTTAGTATAGGAACTCCAGCAACAAGAGCAGAGACTATTAAAAAACTTAAGGATATAGGATATATAAAGACTAAGGGGAAGAGCCTTATAGCAAGTGATCTTGGAAGAACTTTAGTTGAGATTTTTCCAGTTCAAGAACTTTTTGACCTTGAGTATACAGGAAAACTTGAAAAAACTCTTTCTGATATAGAAAAAGGTAAGTTTAAAAAGGATGACTTTATGAAACTTATAACAGATTTTACTGTAGAGTCTGTTGATAAAATAAAGAAGGATACAGGAGCTTTATCGAAATTTAGAGTTGAGCTTCCAAAGGAAGTAGAAGCAATAGGAAACTGTCCTGTATGTGGTAATCCAGTTATTGAGGGAGAAAAGGGCTTTGGCTGTAGTAACTGGAAAAATGGATGTAAGTTTACTATATGGAAGGATGATAAGTATATAGCTTCCTTTGGAAAACAGGTTTCTAAAGAAATGGTATCTTTACTACTAAAGAACGGAAAAGTAGGATTTAGAAATTTAAAGAGTAAAAAAGGAAATACATTTTCAGCTTATTTTAAATATGTTAAAAATGAAGAAACAGGATACTTTAATTGGCAGCTTGAATTTATAAAATAATAAAAACAGCAGTTAAAAAATAAAACCTATATAATAAAATTTCTTTTTATTATATAGGTTTTATTAAGTAAAAACGGCTGTTTTTTAGCTAATTACTTTTATAAATGCATGTACATATTGAGCAACAGAATATATGAGTGGTGCAAGAAATACTGTCATAATCCCTGCAATACCAACAGATAAACTACTCATAGCTCCTTCTGTTTCACCAATTTCAAAAGCTTTACTTGTTCCAACTGCATGAGAAGAAGTACCTATTGCAACCCCAATTGCAACACTGTCAGTTATTCTAAATAATTTACAGATTGTTGGCCCAAGTACAGCCCCTGCGATTCCTGAAATTATAATTGCAAGAACAGTTATAGGAACAATTCCTTGAAGCTGATTTGATAATTCTATTCCTATTGGAGTCGTAACTGATTTAGGAAGAAGTGATCTTATAAGTTCAGCATTAAGACCAAATAAATAGGCTAATAAGACAACTGAACATATACCTATTAAAGATCCTAATAAAATTCCTATTAAGATTGCAGGTGCATGTTTTTTTAATAATTCAAGTTGCTTATATAGTGGAACTGCTAGAACTACAGTTGCAGGTCCTAAAAACATGTTTATAAATTGTCCTCCTACATTATATACGCTAAAATCTATATGAAATACAAGTAAAAATCCTGTTACAAGTGATATGGCAATTAAAAGTGGATTAAAAACTGGAATGTTAGTTTTTCTGTATATAAGTAAACCTATTTCAAAGGCTACTAAAGAAAGTACAATACCAAAAAACATCTCATTAATTAAAATGTCCATAATTATTCTGTCTCCTCATCTTTATGTAATTTTCTAACAACAAGTTGCACAATAACTCCTGTACTACCCATAGTAATTATAGTGGTAAGAACACAGATTATTATAAGTCTTATCCATGTGTCTTTTACTACACCAAAAGATTCCATAAGTTGAACACCTGCTGGAATAAAGAAAAAAGCAAGGTGGTCTAAAAGGAAATTTGAAGTAGTTTCAACTTGCTCTACCTTAACTACTTTTGTGCATAATAGTATAAGAAGAATTAACATTCCTACAATGTTACCTGGAATAGGTAAAGCACATACTTTAGAAATTAAATCTCCTAGAATATAAATACCAAAAACAATAATAGCTTCTCTAAAAAGTTTCATTTTATTCCTCCATCATTTATTATAACAAATAATACTTTATCATTTTAAGACCATAATGTAAACTAAAAATAGTACTATAAATGAAAGAAAGTCCGAAAAATCGGGCTTTCTTATTAATTCACGTCCTTCTGCACTTGTTTTTAATCTTATGAAAAGGAATTATTTTTGGCTGGTTTGAAGGTATAGTTAATGAGTTAAAAGTTATTAAGCAAGATTCTTAAAATGTAAGAAGTATAGAAATATGATTTATAATGTGGTGACTTTATAAAGGAAATAAGATAAATCAATATAGAGCGCTGTCATCTTAGAATTAGGAATAAGGAACTCTTACACTGTAGAATCTTAAAATACAGAAGGATGACGTTAAATAAAAAGGTTTAAATCATATAAAGAGGAAATGTATCTTTTTTCCTTTATTGCTTATGATATATTTTATGCATTTTAATATAAAAGTGTTAATTAAAATTGTATTTGTAGATAAATTTATATGGCGATATTTTGATGAAAAGATAAAAAATAAGAAGTGCAACATATAATAAATGTAAAATAAGTAAAATAAGTAAAAAACTGAAGAATTAGAAAGAATATACGAGAATTATAGAATAGAAAGGAGGTATAATATGGATATTAATGATGCTACAAAAGAATATGTAAAAAGGGTGAATAGTATAATAATACGAGCATTTATAGCAATCTTTGCTATACATTTAATATGCAGTATTGCAGGATTACATAGGGATGAAAATTCAATTAGAAGTGCTATATTATTTTTTATAATACTATTTAGCTTTATTTTTTCTAAAAGTAAGATATACGGTATGACTAAATATTTAAACATTATAGGATTAATGTTATTTTCTCTTTCTTATTATGATTATATGAACATGGCACTTATGCTTATGGCTGGAACTATTTCATTATCAGCTTTATATTTTGATGAAAAACTTTTTAAAGCTACATTTATCTTTGCTAATATTATTGAATTAATTAATCAGTATATATCTACAGAAAGAGGTTTAGTGGTTTTTATAATTAGCATGGTTGGAATAAACTTAATAATGATAGTGACATTTATAAACACTAAAGTAAGTTCGTCTTTAGTTGAAAAATCTGCCAAAGAAGCAGAAAAAGCACAAAAGTTATTAAATAAGATTGAAGAAACCATGAACATAGTGGAAGAAAGCACTTTAAAGCTGGATGAAAGTATAAGAATAAATAATAAAAATATACATATTGTAAGTGAATCAGAAAATAATATTACAAAATCTATAAAAGAAACTGCCATTGGAGCAGAAGAGCAGTCTAATAGTTTAGAAAAGGTTAATACTATTCTAGATGATGCAAAAACAAAGTTTATAGAAGCTTATAAAGGAGGAAGTCTATAGTTAATAAAAAAGTGTACAAATGTGTTTAAAAATGTCAATGTGTACCCGAGAGGTGAGGTTAACATGAATAAACATTTAACTAATTATAAACCTAAAGACTTTGCAGAATTACTAGGTGTAAGTGTGAAAACTTTACAACGTTGGGATAGAGAAGATATATTAAAAGCCAAAAGAACTCCAACAGATAGAAGGTACTATACTTATGACCAGTATTTAGAGTTTAAAGGTATCAGTAATATTACTACAGATAGAAAAATAGTAATTTACACAAGAGTTTCTACAAATGGACAGAAAGATGATTTGAAAAATCAAGTTGAGTTTCTTCTTAACTTTACATCTTCTAAAGGAATGATTGTAGATGAAACAATTGAAGAT